>CAYTJW010000727.1:0-3364 GCA_964438135.1 uncultured Thermoanaerobaculia bacterium | reverse complement strand
GGTCACCGCTGCCCTGAAGCGGGCCTTCCGGCGCCAGCCGTGGCGGGTCACGGCCGCCAGCGTGGCGGCCTCGAGCGCCGGGTTGGCCGGAGGCAGGGACAGGCCGAGGAGCCGGGACAGCTCCCGCTCGGCCGCCGCCAGCGCCGCGCACTCGGCGCAGCGCGCGAGATGCGCTCGGTCCGGGCCGGACAGACGCTCCAGCTCGCCCGCGGTCTCCACCGCGGCGTGCTGAACCGAGCGGCAGCTGGGCTCGTCCATCATCGCTCCTCCCCGCCGGCGCCGCTGCCGGCGAATGCCGCCAACGCCCTCCGTAGTACGGCATGGGCGCGGAAAAGTTTGTTCTTGACCGTCCCCAGGGGCATGCCCTTGAGGTCGGCGATCTCCTGGTAGGAGAGGGCGGCGAAGTGGCGCAGCAGAACCAGCTCGCGGTACTCCGGCCGGAGGCGGTCGATCGACGACCGCAGGGCGGTCGCGAGCGCCCGGTTCTCGAGGTGGCCGAGGGGGTCCTTGCCGGGGTCGGTGACCTCGACCTCGACCTCGCCGCCGTCCGCGTCCGTCCGCTGCAGCGGGACGGTGTGGATCCGCCGCCGCCGGAGGTGGTCGATGCCGAGGTTGTGGGCGATGCGGAACAGCCAGGTCGAAAAGCGGAAGCGGGGGTCGAAGCGATCCAGCGCCGACCAGGCCCGCACCAGGGCTTCCTGCGACAGCTCCTGGGCGGTGTCCAGGTCGCCGACCAGCTGGGCCAGGAATGCGACCAGCCGCCGCTGGTAGCGGCGCACGAGGACGCCGAAGGCCGCCTGCTCGCCGTCCAGCGCGGCGGCGACCAGCACCTCGTCGGCAGGCCCGGCGCGGGGGTCGATCACGGCCCAGCATGGTAGCAGGGGTGGGACTGGAGCTTTCAGCGATCGGCGATCAGCGGTCAGAGACCCCCGCCCGCCCGACCGGGGGGGCGGCAGCATCCCTCGACGGCGGCGGGCCGGGCGGCTACACTGCGGGCGGAGGTGTCGGGGTGAGAAGCGCGTGCTGCACAGCTCTCGTGGTCCTGCTCCTGGGCGCCGGGCTCGGCCCGGCGGAGGAGCCGACGGCGGCTCAGCGGCCGAAGGCGATCGGCGGCCTGGCCTTCGTCGACGAGGTCGAGGTGACGGTCGTCAACCTCAACGTGCACGTCACCGACAAGGACGGGCGGCCGGTCACCGACCTCGCGCGCGAGGACTTCCGCGTCTTCCAGGACGGGGACGAGCGGCAGATCACCAACTTCGAGCTGTACACCGAGGAGGTGCTGCGGGAGCGATTCCAGCCCCAGCCCCTGCCCGGCGCCCCACCCACCCCGACGCCGGCGGCCGACGCCCCGGCGGCGCCGGAGGTGCAGCCGGTCTACCTGGCGCTGTACGTCGACAACGAGCACCTGCGGCCGTTCGACCGCAACCGGGTCATGCGCCAGATGCAGGACTTCCTGCGCCAGACGCTGCGGCCGCCGGTGCAGATGATGGTGGTCACCTACCAGAAGTCGTTCAAGGTGGCGCTGCCCTTCACCTCCGACCCGGAGGAGGTGCTCGACGCCCTGCGCGGCCTGCGCACCCAGACCGGCGGCATGACCGAGCGCGACAACACCCGCCGCGACATCCTCGACAAGATGCGCAAGCTCAAGGACCAGGAGAGCACCCGCTCGGGCTACGACGGCAACCAGATGGGCGAGTACCACACCATCCAGCGCCTGATCATGGGCTACGCCCGCGAGGAGTACAACGACGTCCTGTTCGCGGTCGACGCGCTGCGCAACGTGCTCGCCAGCTTCGCCGGCCTGCCCGGGCGCAAGGCCATCATCTACGTCTCCAACGGCCTGCCCATGGTCGCCGGCATCGAGCTCTTCTACGAGTTCGCCGACGTCTACCAGGACAGCTCGATGCTCACCTTCATCAGCCAGTTCGACCGCAGCCAGCTGTTCGAGTCGCTGGCCGCCTCGGCCAACGCCCAGGGGGTCAGCTTCTACACCATCGACGGCTCCGGGCTCGACATGCGCGGCATCGGCGCCGCTGAGTACCGCGCCGCGCAGAGCCCGCTGTCCGCCACCATGGGGGCGCGCAACCTGACCGACACCCTGGTGCACATGGCCCGCGAGACCGGCGGCCTGGCGGTGGTCAACACCAACGACGTCAGCATCGGCCTGGAGAAGGTGCGCAACGACCTCCTCACCTACTACTCGATCGGCTACCCCCTCGCCAGCTCCGGCGGCGACAAGGTCCACACCATCAAGGTCGAGCTGCCCAACCACCCGCAGCTGACCGTCCGCTGCAGCCGCCGCTTCGTCGAGAAGTCGATCGAGACCCGGGTCCAGGACATGGTCATGTCGGGCTTGATCTTCGGCCTCAGCGACAACCCGATGGAGCTCGAGCTCTCGCCCGGCGCGCCGGCGCCGGCCACCAGCGAGCGCTGGTCCGTGCCCCTGCACGTCTCCTTCCCGCTCGAGCGGGTCGCCCTGATCCCCGAGGGCCCGGACTACGTCGGTCGCGTCACCCTGTTCATCGCCGCCCGCGACGACGAGGGCAAGCAGTCGGACATGGTCCGCCAGGAGCATGAGATCCGGGTCCGGGCGACCGACTACGAGCAGGCCCGCCGCGAGCGGTGGGGCATCGACCTGTCGCTGCTGATGGAGTCCGGCCGCTACCGGGCCGGGGTCGGCCTGCTCGACCTGGTCACCCGCCAGCCGTCGTACACGACGACCAGGGTCACCATCGGCCGCGAGTGACGGCCGGCGGCGGGCGGGCGGGCGGCTAGCGCCCGAGGTCGGCCAGGGTCTGGCGGAGGGTCGGCTGGTCGGGGTTGAGCTCGAGCGAGCGGGCGAGCTCGCGGCGGGCGGTGGCGAGGTCGCCGACGCAGGCCGCGCACAGCCCGTAGAAGCCGTGCGCCGGGGCGCTGGCCGGGAACCGCCGCACCGCCTCCTCGCCCACCCTGACGCCGTCGGCGCACCGGTCCAGGCGCATCCGCGCCACCATCAGGTGGACGTAGGTCGGCTCGTGGCCCGGGAACCGCTCGAGGGCGCGCACCAGCATCCGCTCGGCCCGCTCCTGCATGCCCAGCGCCTCGTAGTCCCCGGCCGCCCGGTTGAGGGAGTCCTCCGGCTCGCGCAGGCCCTTGTCGACCGCCAGCCACAGCTCGCGGTCGGCGTCGTCGTACCGCCCCTGCTCCATGTAGATCCGGCGCAGGTTGTAGTGGGGCGCGGCGTAGCCCGGCGCCATCTCGATCGCCTGCCGCAGCAGGCTCTCGGCCTCGGCGTACTGCTTGGCGTTGATCTTGACCACCGCCAGGTTGTTGAGGTGGCCGCGGGTGACGGTGCCGTCCGCCGGCGCCGGCTCGGCCGCCACCG
>CAYTJW010000726.1:0-3369 GCA_964438135.1 uncultured Thermoanaerobaculia bacterium | reverse complement strand
GGCTACGAGGTCGCCGTCGCCACCCGGGCACAGGACGCGATCGAGGCGATCGAGCAGGCGCTCGAGGCCGACCCGTCCCACCTCGAGGCCAGCGCGCTGCTGGCGCAGGCGCGCTCCCGGCTCGAGGCGCAGGAGGAGGCCAGCCGGCTGCAGCGGGAGATCGAGGCGTGCCTGGCCGGCATCGCCACCAGCATCGCCCAGCGCGACCTCGACCTGGCCGAGCGGGCGCTGGGCATCGCCGCCACCCTGTACGGCGGCGGGGTCGACCTCGAGCCGCTCCGCGCCAGGCTGGCCGACGCCCGGCTGCAGGAGCTGGAGGACCACGCCGACGACCTGCGCAAGAAGGCCACCGCCCTGATCGGCGCTCGACGGTACCGCGAGGCCATCGAGCTCGCGCAGCAGGCCGAGCAGGTCCAGCCCGGCGACCAGCGCAACCGGGACGTGGTGGAGGCGGCCGAGGAGGGGATTCGCCACCAGGAGGAGGAGGCCCGCCGCGCGCGGCTGGTCAACACCGCGGTGCGCGGCATCGACAACCTGATCCTGGCCGGCCGCTTCGAGACCGCCTACCGCACCATCGACGCCACCGTCAGCGAGGTCGGGCCGTTCAGCCAGGCCGCGCGCCTGCGCAGCCGCATCGAGCGCGAGGTCACCGAGCGGCGGCGGCGGGAGGCGCAGGCCTGGGCGCTCCTCGGCCAGGCCCGCAGCGCGGCCGAGGAGGGGAGCTTCGCGGCCGCCGACAAGGCCCTCGCGGAGGCGCGCGCCTTCGAGGCCGACGTGCCCGAGATCCACGACCTGGTGGAGGAGACGGAGCGCGCCATCCACCAGCTGGCCGAGGACCACCGCCGCCGCCAGGTGGTCAGCGAGGCGGTGGCGAGCATCGAGCGCACCATCGACCGCGGCGCCCTCGACGAGGCGCTACGGGAGATCGAGGTGGCGGACCGGCTGTGCGGCGCCCAGGAGGTGCTCGCCGCGCTCCGCGACCGGGTGGCCGCGCTCCAGCTCCAGCAGCGGCAGGCCCGGGTCGAGACCCTCCTGCGCGAGGCGCTCGGCAAGCAGACGAGCTTCACCGAGGTCATCTCCCGGCTCGAGGAGGCGCTCGTCCTCGACCCCGACAACGCGAGGGTCCAGCGCCTGCTGACCGAGACCCGCGGCGCCCTGGCCCGCTGCGAGCAGGAGCAACGGACCGCCGCCATCGCCGAGGTGATGGGCGCGGTCGACGCGCTGGTGGTCGCCGGCAGCTTCGAGCAGGCCCTCGAGCGGGTCAACCAGGCGGTGGCCGAGCTGGGCGAGTTCCGCGAGGCCCGCACCCTCCGCCAGCGCCTGGCGGCGGCCATCGGCAAGGGCAAGGCGCGCTGACCCCAGGAGGGTCTCGAGCGCTCAGCCGTCGGCAGCCGGCCTGCAGCTCCCCGACGCGCCCCGCCGGGGCTCGCGAGCAGCTCCTGTCCGCCCCGGCAGAGGCTCCCGGCCCGGGCGGCGGGAGCCGGGCGCCGATGGCTGACGGCCGATCGCTGGAATCGCCGCCGGCCCCCACCGGTTGTGCTCCGCGTCATGGCCCGCGCCAACCGCCTCGCCCGCGAGAAGAGCCCCTACCTCCTCCAGCACGCCCACAACCCGGTCGACTGGTACCCGTGGGGCGACGAGGCGTTCGCCCGTGCCCGCGCGCTGGACCGGCCGGTGTTCCTGTCGGTGGGCTACGCCACCTGTCACTGGTGCCACGTCATGGAGCGGGAGTCGTTCAGCGACGCGGAGGTCGCCGACGCCCTCGACCGCGTCTTCGTCTGCGTCAAGGTCGACCGCGAGGAGCGGCCGGACGTGGACCAGGTCTACATGACCGTGTGCCAGGCGCTGACCGGCACCGGGGGCTGGCCGCTGACCGTCGTCATGACCCCCGACCGGGTGCCCTTCTTCGCCGCCACCTACCTGCCGAAGAGCAGCCGCTGGGGCCGCATCGGCGTGCTCGAGCTCAGCGAGCGGGTGGCGGCGGCGTGGCGCGAGCGGCGGTCCGACCTGCTGCAGTCGGCGGGCGAGATCGTCCACACCCTGCGCGCCCTCGCCCCTGAGCCGACCCCCGAGCTCGACCCGGGCCTGGTCCACCTCGGCTACCAGCAGCTCGCCGCCCGCTTCGACCCGGTCCACTCGGGCTTCGGCACCGCGCCCAAGTTCCCCGCCCCGCACAACCTCCTGTTCCTGCTCCGCCACTGGCGGTCGGCCGGCGAGCCGCACGCCCTCGAGATGGTCGAGCGGACCCTCCTCGCCATGCACCGCGGCGGCGTCTGGGACCACGTCGGCTTCGGCCTCCACCGCTACTCGACCGACCGCGGCTGGCTCCTCCCCCACTTCGAGAAGATGCTCTACGACCAGGCCCTGCTGGTGCTGGCGGCGACCGAGGCGTTCGCCGCCACCGGCCGGGAGGAGCACGCCCGCCTGGCGGAAGAGGCCTGCACCTACGTGCTGCGCGACCTGCGGTCGCCCGAGGGCGCGTTCCTCTCGGCCGAGGATGCCGACAGCGAGGGCGAGGAGGGGCGATTCTACCTGTGGACCGCCGCCGAGGTTCGCACAGCGCTGGGCGAGGACCTGGGCCGCCTGGCGGCTCGGCTGTGGAACGTCGAGGCCGACGGGAACTTCGTCGACCCGGCCCGGGGCGCTCGGACCGGCGCCAACATCCTCCACCGCACCGCGGCGGTGGCGCCGGCCGACCGCGAGCGCCTGGAGGAGTCCCGGCTCCGGCTCCTCGCCGCCCGCAACCGGCGCGTCCGGCCGCTGCTCGACGACAAGGTGCTGGCCGACTGGAACGGCCTGATGGTCGCCGCCCTGGCGCGGGCCGGCGCCACCCTCGGCCGCCGCGAGTGGGTCGACGCCGCGGCCACTGCCCTGGCCTTCGTGCTGACCCGCCTCCGCGCCGCCGACGGCCGGCTGCTGCACCGCTACCGCGACGGCGAGGCGGCCGTCGGCGCCTTCCTCGACGACCACGCCTTCCTGGCCTGGGGCGCCCTCGAGCTCTACGACGCCACTCTCGACCCGGTCCACCTGGAAGCCGCCGTGGACCTCACCCAGGCCTGCCTCGACCGCCACTGGGACGGGGAGCGCGGCGGCTTCTTCTCGACCGCCGCCGACGCCGAGCCGCTGCTGGTGCGGCCGAAGGACGCCCACGACGGTGCCATCCCGTCCGGCAACTCGGTGGCCGCGGCCAACCTCCTGCGCCTGTCCCGACTGACCGGGCGGCCCGAGCTCGGGGAGCGGGCACGGCAGGTCCTGCTGGCTTTCGGCCGCGAGCTCGAGCGGCTCCCCTCCGCCCACACCCACCTCCTGTCGGTCCTGCTCGAGGCCGCGGCGCCCTCGCTCGAGGTGGTCGTCGCCGGCGACCCCGCC
>CAYTJW010000725.1:0-3370 GCA_964438135.1 uncultured Thermoanaerobaculia bacterium | reverse complement strand
CGTGCCGGACGAGCTGGCGGCCCTCCAGGCCGCGGCGGGGGTGGAGCATGTCTAGGATCCCGGACTTCGCGGCGCTCGAGCTGCCAACTGCCCCGACGACGACGCCCGCCGAGTGGCGGGCGCTGGCCGAGGCGGCGGCGGGCCGCCCCCTCGACCAGCTCGCGACCGCCACGCCCGAGGGCATCCCGCTCGCGCCCCTCTACGACGCGGCCGACCTCGCGGGGGTCGAGCACCTCGGTCACCCGCCCGGCCTGCCGCCGTTCGTGCGCGGGCCGTACCCGACCATGTACGTCAGCCGGCCCTGGACCATCCGCCAGTACGCCGGCTTCTCCACCGCCGAGGCCTCGAACGCCTTCTACCGCCGCAACCTGGCCGCCGGCCAGAAGGGGCTGTCGATCGCCTTCGACCTCGCCACCCACCGCGGCTACGACTCGGACCACCCGCGGGTGGCGGGCGACGTCGGCATGGCCGGGGTGGCCATCGACTCGATCCTCGACATGCGCATCCTGTTCGACGGCATCCCCCTCGACCAGGTCAGCGTGTCGATGACCATGAACGGCGCGGTGCTGCCGATCATGGCCCTGTACATCGTCGCCGCGGAGGAGCAGGGGGTGGCGCCGGGCAAGCTGGCCGGCACCATCCAGAACGACATCCTCAAGGAGTTCATGGTCCGCAACACCTACATCTACCCGCCCGCACCGTCGATGCGGATCATCGCCGACATCTTCCGCTACACCGCGGCGAAGATGCCGAAGTTCAACTCCATCTCGATCTCGGGCTACCACATCCAGGAGGCGGGCGCGACCTCCGACCTCGAGCTCGGCTACACCCTGGCCGACGGCCTCGAGTACGTCCGCACCGGGGTCCAGGCCGGCCTCGACGTGGACGACTTCGCCCCCCGCCTGTCGTTCTTCTTCGCCGTCGGCATGAGCTTCTTCATGGAGCTGGCCAAGCTGCGCGCGGCGCGACTGCTGTGGGCCAAGGTCATGCGCGGCTTCGGGCCGAGGAACCCCAAGTCGATGGCCCTCCGCACCCACTGCCAGACCTCGGGCTGGACGTTGACCGCCCAGGACCCCTACAACAACGTCGTCCGCACCTGCCTGGAGGCGATGGCGGCGGCCATGGGCCACACCCAGTCGCTGCACACCAACTCGCTCGACGAGGCGCTGGCGCTGCCGACCGACTTCTCGGCCCGCATCGCCCGCAACACCCAGATCATGCTGCAGGAGGAGAGCGGCATCTGCCGGCCGGTCGACCCCTGGGGCGGCAGCTACTACGTGGAGCGGCTGACCTGGGAGCTGGCGCGCGCGGCGTGGGGCCACATCCAGGAGATCGAGGAGATGGGCGGCATGGCGCGGGCGCTCGAGACCGGCCTGCCCAAGATGCGGATCGAAGAGGCCGCGGCCCGCACCCAGGCGCGGATCGACTCCGGCCGCCAGACCGTGGTCGGGGTCAACCGCTTCCGGCCCGAGCGCGACGAGGAGCTGCAGGTGCTGCAGGTCTCGAATCGGGAGGTGCGGGAGGCGCAGGTCGCGCGGCTGGCCCGGCTGAAGGCGGAGCGGGACCCGGCCGAGGTCGAGCGTTGCTTGGCGGCGGTGGAGCGCTGCGCCGCCAGCGGCGAGGGCAACCTGCTCGAGGAGGCGGTGGCGGCGGCGCGGGCGCGGGCCACGGTGGGCGAGATCAGCGAGGCGCTGGAGCGCGTCTTCCACCGCCACCGCGCCACCATCCGCACCGTCGCCGGCGTCTACTCGGCCGAGGCCGGCGACCGCGCCGAGGACGTCGAGCGGGTGCGCGCGGAGGTGGCCCGCTTCGCCGAGGACGAGGGGCGGCGGCCGCGCATCCTGGTCGCCAAGATGGGCCAGGACGGGCACGACCGCGGCCAGAAGGTGGTGGCCACCGCCTTCGCCGACCTCGGCTTCGACGTCGACGTCGGGCCGCTGTTCCAGACTCCGGACGAGGTCGCCCGCCAGGCGGTCGAGAACGACGTGCACGTGGTCGGGGTCAGCTCGCTGGCCGCCGGCCACCTGACCCTGGTGCCGGAGCTGCGGGCCGCTCTCGCCCGGCTCGGCCGCGAGGACATCCTGGTGGTGGTCGGCGGGGTCATCCCGCCCTCCGACCACGACGCTCTGCGCGCGGCCGGCGTGGCGGCGATCTTCGGGCCCGGCACGGTCATCACCCGGGCCGCCGAGGAGCTGGTCGCCGAGCTGGAGCGGGTGGCCGGCCGGGCGCAGGGGTAGGCGGCGGGGGCAGCGTGCGGCGCCGCGAGCTCTCGGTCGAGGAGCTGGTGGCCGGGGTTCGCGGCGGCGACCGCGCCGTGCTCGGCCGCGCCATCACCCTGGTCGAGAGCCGGCGCCGCGACCACTTCCGCACCGCCCAGGAGCTGCTCGCCCTGCTCCAGCCGTTCTCGGGCGGCGCCCACCGCATCGGCGTGTCCGGCGTGCCCGGGGTGGGCAAGAGCACCTTCATCGAGAGCTTCGGCCTGCACGTCGTGGGGCGGGGCCACCGGCTGGCGGTGCTGGCGGTGGACCCGTCGAGCGCCATCTCCGGCGGCTCGATCCTCGGCGACAAGACGCGCATGGAAGAGCTCGCGAGCCACGAGCGGGCGTTCGTCCGCCCCTCGCCCTCGGGCGGCACCCTCGGCGGGGTGGCACGGCGGACGCGGGAGACGATGGCCGTCTGCGAGGCGGCCGGCTACGACGTGGTGCTGGTCGAGACGGTCGGCGTCGGCCAGTCCGAGACCCTGGTGGCGGACATCACCGACGCCTTCCTGCTGCTGATGCTCTCGGGCGCCGGCGACGAGCTGCAGGGCATCAAGCGCGGCATCCTCGAGCTGGCCGACGTGCTGGCGGTCAACAAGGCGGACGGGCCGAACCGCGCCGCCGCCCGCCGCTCGCGGGCCGAGTACGAGCGCGCCCTGGCCATCCTGCGCCCGGCCGGGTCGGCGGCCTGGGCGCCGCGGGTGGTGACCTGCAGCGCCCTCTACCGCGAGGGGCTGGACGAGATCTGGCGCCTGCTCGAGGAGCACCGCCGCTGCCTCGTCGACGCCGGGCTGCTGGAGCGGCGCCGGCAGCGGCAGCGGCTGCAGTGGATGTGGGCGATGGTCGACGAGGCGGTGCGCGCCGCGCTCCACGACCACCCCCGCGTGGCCGAGATCCTGCCCGACCTGGAGCGACGGGTGACGGCCGGCTTCTGCACCCCGACCCAGGCCGCCGGCGCCCTCCTCGAGGCCTTCGGGCTCGAGGGTTGGGGCGACGGCGCCTGGCGCGTCGCCGACGGCTGGCCGTGAGCGGGCCGGCGGACGGCCGAGAGGTCGGCCGTCAGCTGTCAGCCGTCAGCCGTCAGCTCCCCCGACTGGCCCGGGGGCAGGGTC
>CAYTJW010000724.1:0-3371 GCA_964438135.1 uncultured Thermoanaerobaculia bacterium | reverse complement strand
GGCGCGCTCCGCAGCAGGTCGGGCCAGGAGGCGCGCACCAGCTCGACCTCGCCCTGGCGGGCCGCGCTCCGCAGCGACGGCAGCATCAGCGGCGCCACCTCGGCCTCCGCGCCGGCTGCCCGGGCAACCCCCCACAGGGCGGCGGCGGCGTCGGGGTCCTCCGGGTTGGCGGCGAGCTGCGCCTCGAGGCGCCGCCGCGCCTCCTCCGAGCGACCCGACCGGGCGAGGTCGAGCGCCTCCCCCACCGCCAGGTTCTCGAACACCGTCAGCCGCGCCTCGATCGCCGGGTGGATGAAGCGCTCCTCGATGGTCAGCGCCCGCATCAGCGCGGCGGCGCCCAGCCCGAAGGCAAAGCCGGCGACGTGGGCGAGGTAGGCGATGTTGCTGCCGTCGCCGAGCGACAGGACGCAACCGGACGCGCTGGCGACCTCGCGCAGGAACCACAGGCCCAGCATCGCCCCGGCCGGTGCCCGGAACGTGCCGGTGTAGATCCGGAAGAAGAAGAACATGAAGTAGAAGAACGTGATCCGGGTGCGCACGAAGCGCACCGCGAACGCGCCCATGACCGCGGCGATGGCGCCCGAGGCGCCGATCAACGGCCCCTCCAGCCGCGGGTAGGCGAGGGCGAAGGCGAGGCCGGCGAACGCCCCCCCGGCGAGGTAGAACAGGGGGTACAGCACCCGCCCCCAGGCGTCCTCCAGGGTCGGCCCGACCAGGTACAGGAACAGCATGTTGAAGAACAGGTGGAGGAAGCCGCCGTGCATGAACTGGTGGGTCAAGATCGCCAGCGGCTCGATCCTCTCCGGCACCAGCCCGAAGCGGAAGTAGGGGGTGTCGTCGCGGGCGGCGAAGACCAGGGCGGTGAGGCGGTCGAGCTCGGCCTGCTCGCGGTCGACGAGCGCGGCGTCGTCCGGCCGCGCCGGCGGCGGCGGCCCGTCCTGCGCCGCCTGGCGCATGACGAAGTACTGGTAGGTCTCGAGCTGCCCGTCGAGCTCGAGGTAGGGGTGCTGGAAGTAGTAGCGCAGCGCCTCGACCTCGCGGTTGGCGATCCTCGCCGCCGGATCGGGTGCCAGGACGGTGAGGACCCAGGCCACGGTGCAGGCGACCATGATCGCGAAGGTCACCCACGGCAGGCGGCGGGTGGTCATGTCCTCGTGGCCGACGGGCAGGATGAACATCGCTGGTCCCCGCTCCCCCCACCGCCGAGGGTACAACCGTCGACCCGCCAGCGACAGTGGCCGCCCTCGAGCGCGACCCCGCGCCGGCCGATCCGTGCTAGCCTTGCGACCAGCGGACCGGAGTGCTTCGGGAGGAGGAGCCATGAACGTCACGAGGTTGCGCACGCTGCTCGCGAGCCCGGTGGTGCTGGGGGCGGTCGCCCTGGTCGGCCTGACCGGCTGCGTCTCGAAGAAGACCTTCCAGGCCAGCCAGCAACAGGTCGCCCAGTGCCAGGAGGAGAAGAAGGCCCTCGAGCAACAGGTCAAGGACTGGGAGGGGCGCTTCGACCAGGAGTCGCGCCGCTGGGAGACGATGCACGCCACGGTGACCGACTCCCTGCCCGCCGCCCTCAAGGAGATGGAGGCGGAGCGCGACCGGATCGTCAAGCTGGTGCCGGCCCAGGTCCAGCAGGAGGTCCAGCAGTACCTCGACCGGTACTTCGACACGGTCATGAAAGGCTTCCAGAGGCTGCAGCAGGACAACGAGTCGCTGCGCCAGGAGCTGCAGGCGACCAACGCCCGCATCGCCAGCGTCGGCACCGACACCACCGAGATCCGCTCGGTGTCGACCTCGATCGACACCAAGCTCGAGGAGGAGCGCGCCAAGCGCCGCGCCATCGCCGGCCGCATCGCCGAGATCGGCCAGATGGTGGCGAACTTCGACCAGAGCCGGATCAACAACCGGGAGAGCCCGACCAAGCTGGGCCTCAACCGCGAGGAGCGGGAGGCGATCACCGGCTTCCACCAGCAGCTGCTCACTGCTCTGTCCGAGCTCCAGGCCGAGGCGCAGTAGGACCCGGCGCCGCGTCGAGGCGAGAGGCCTCCCCCCTCGCCGGCGGGGCGTGCCCCGGCCGGTCGGTGACGCCGGTCACCGGCGGGGGCTTGCGGCGGTGCCGCTCCGGCGCTACAAGGGTCCTGCGCTCATCGCCCGGGATGAAGGGGGGACTCGATGCGACCGACCACGACTCGCGGGCTCGCCCTCGCCGCCCTGCTGGCCCTCGCCGGGAGCCTGCCGGTCCTGGCCCAACAGGCGATCGTCGTCGACCACACCTGCACCGACGCCGGCCAGATCCCGCCCGAGTGGCTGGAGCAGGCGCGGGCGCTGGCGGTGCACTACGCCCACACCTCGCACGGCAGCCAGATCACCACCGGCCTCGCCATCTGGGACGACCTCGATCCTCTGCGCTACCCGCAGTCCGCGTTCTACGCCTGGGACTACCCGGTCGGGCCGCCCGCGGCGCTCGACTGCGAGCCGGGGTCGCTGTGCCTGTTCGACGGCAACCCCCCCTCCGAGACCTACATCACGCCCGAGCTCTACTGGGCGACCGAGGACGGCCGCGCCCGCACCGCCGCGGTGGCGGACACCGGCCTGTTCGGGGTGTCGCTGTTCGCCTGGTGCGGCCAGCTCTGCGACGAGGACCCGGGCCGCGACCTCTACCTGCAGACCATGCTCGGCTGGGACCAGGCCTACGCGCCGACGCGCTTCGTGCTGATGACCGGCCACGTCTGCTCGTGGAGCCAGTGGGTCGACGGTCACAACGACGCCATCCGCGCCTTCGCCGACGCCAACGACCTGGCTCTGTTCGACTTCAACGACATCGAGCGGTACGCCCCCGACGGCACGCCGCACCTCGACACCTCCGACTACTGCGACTGGTGCGACGACTGGTGCACCGCGCACCCCGAGGACTGCGCGAACTTCTCCCACGGCAGCCCCGACTTCGCCGAGCAGTGCGGCTGGGGCCACGCCCACCCGCTGCTGTGCAAGCTGAAAGGGGGCGCCTTCTGGTGGCTGATGGCCCGCCTCGCCGGCTGGGACCCGGCCGCCGGCCCAATCTTCGCGGACGGCTTCGACGGCGGCTCGACCGGCGGCTGGTCCGCCGTGGCGCCCTGACCCGGGACGGAGGGCCGAGCGATCCCGCTCCCCGGACCGTCCTTCCGCGTCGAGGCCGCCGCCTCGCCGCCGCTGCGCCGTTGCCTCGCCGCCGCCGCGCTCCTCGCGGCGGCCACGCTCGTCGCCCACTGGCGGGGGATCGGCGCGCCGCTGTTCTGGGACGACCACCTCTACCTGCTGGTCGCCGAGCGCCTGCCGCTCGCCGACGCCCTCGGCCGCGGCCTGCTCGGGGTCTACTTCCGGCCCGCCTCGACCCTGGC
>CAYTJW010000723.1:0-3376 GCA_964438135.1 uncultured Thermoanaerobaculia bacterium | reverse complement strand
GTCCGACCCGCGCCAGCTCGCGGTGCGCCTGGTCGGCCCCCCCGGCCAGCGGGTCGAGGCCACGGCCGCGACCGCCGCCCGGGTCGAGGAGGTCCTCCGTTCGTCAGGCGGCGACGACGTCCGCGCCGTGCTGGCCGAGGTCGGGCGGTTGCCCGACGACGACCGCGTCATCCGCGAGGAGCAGAGCGAGGAGAGCACCGCGCGAGTGCGCGTCCGCCTGGCCGCGGCCGGGCGGACCGCGGGCCAGGTGGTGCGGCTGGCGGCGCCGATCGTGGCCGACATGCCCGGGGTCGAGGCGGAGTGGGAGGTGGGGACCTCGGCCCTGGCCCAGGCGCTCGGCCGGTCCGGGCCGCCGGTGGCGGTGGAGATCCAGGGCCGGTCGCTCGACGACCTGCGCGCCGGCGCCGAGTCGGTGGCGGCGGCGCTGCGGTCGCGGCCGGAGCTGTGGAACGTGCGCTCGTCCTTCGAGGGGGGGCCGCCCGAGCTGCGGGTGGTGCTGGACCGCCCGGTCGCCGACGGCCTGGGCGTGACCCTCGACGACGTCGCCGGCGTGCTCGCGGCCGCCCTCGACGGGCGCGAGGCGACGGTGATGACCACCGGCGACGAGGAGCGGCCGGTGGTGCTGCGCCTGCCGGCGGTGCGGCGCGACGAGCTGGCCCGGCTGCCGTTGGGGACGGCCGCTGGCCTGCGGCTGGCGGTCGGCGACGTCGCCAGCTTCGTGCCGGTGGAGGGGGCGCGGGAGATCTTCCGCCGCGACCAGCGGCGGGTGGCCGAGGTCACGGCCCGCATCGCCCCCGGCGTGTCCTACCCGCGGGCGATGGCCGCGGCGGCGGACGGGCTCGCGGCGACCGAGCTGCGGCCCGGGCTCGCGGCCCGCCTGGCCGGCGAGGAGGAGGAGCGGGCGCGCACCTTCGCCGAGCTGGGCTGGGCGGCCGCCCTGGCCGTGCTGCTGGTGCTGATGGTGCTGGCCGGGACCTTCGAGTCGCTGCTCCACCCGTTCACGGTCCTGGCCGCGGTGCCGCTGTCGCTGGTCGGGGTGGCGGCGGCCCTCCTCCCCGCCGGCCGGCCGGTCGGGGTGATGGCCTTCCTCGGCCTGATCGTGCTGGCCGGGGTGGCGGTCAACGACGCCATCCTGCTGGTGGCGGCCGCGCGGCAGCTGCAGGCGGAGGGCGTGGCGGTGCGGGACGCCCTGGCGCGGGCGGCCGCGCTCCGCCTGCGGCCGATCCTGATGACCAGCGGCACCACCGTCCTGGCGCTGGTGCCGCTCGCCGTCGGCGCCGGCGAGGCGGCTCAGCTGCGGGCCCCGCTCGCCCTGACCCTGATCGGCGGCGTGACCGCGTCGACGGTGGTGTCGCTGGTGGTCACGCCGTGCCTGTACCTGGTGCTGGAGCGGTTGAGGGGCGGGCGGGCGGGCGAGGGCATGAGACGGCGATCAGCTGTCAGCTGTCAGCTGTCAGCTTCCCCCACCCATCCGGGGTTGGACAGGGAGCGAGAGTGAAGGACTTTCGGCGGCTCGAGGTGTGGAGGAAGGCACACCAGCTCACTCTCGAGGTGTACCGCCGCACGGCGAGCTTCCCCAAGGAGGAGCTGTACGGCCTGACGCGGCAGGCCCGCAGCTCGGCGTCGTCGGTGGCCACCAACATTGCCGAGGGTTGCGGCCGGACGGGTGACGCCGAGCTGGCGCGCTTCCTCGGCATCGCGATGGGGTCGGCGAGCGAGCTGGAGTACCAGCTCCTCCTGGCCCTCGACCTCGGTTTCCTCGAGCCGCAGGTCCACGCTCGCCTGCAGGCGCTGGTCCAGGAGGTCAAGCAGATGCTCACCGGCCTCATCCGCAAGCTGTCGCCCGGCGCGTCGCCCCGGCGCAGGCGCCCACGGGCGGGAGGGGGAGCTGACAGCTGACAGCTGAAAGCTGACAGCTCCTCTCCGCCATGCCCTTCTCCCTCCCCATCCGCCGCCCGGTCGCGACCGCCATGCTGTTCCTGGCGGTGGCGCTGCTGGGCGCACTCGGCTGGGTGCGGCTGCCGGTCGAGCTGATCCCGGCCCTGGCCGGCGACCAGCTCTACGTCACCTTCTACCGGCCCGGCTCGGAGCCGGAGGTGGTCGAGCGCGAGCTGCTGCTGCCGCTCGCGAGCGGCGTCTCGCAGCTGCCCGGGGTGGCCGAGAGCTGGGGCGAGGTGCGGGGCTCGGGCGGCACCTTCCGGGTCCGCTTCGAGCCGGGCACCGAGCTCGGCCTCGCCGAGCTCGAGCTGCAGCGACTGGCGGCCGACCTGGCCCGCACCCAGCCCGACGGCACCTTCGTCGAGGCCAGCGCCCAGGACCTGTCCTTCGCCAGCCGCTTCGTGATGATCGTCGAGCTGGCCGGCGGCGACGACCGCAGCTCGCTGCGCGCCCTGGCCGACGAGCTGGTGGTGCCGCGGCTCTCGGCAGTCGAGGGCACGAGCCGGGTGCTGGTCACCGGCGGGGCGCCGCAGGAGGTGACCGTCCGCCTCGACCCCGACCGCTGCGCCGCCCTCGGCGTCGACCCGACCGCGGTGGCCGGCGCGCTCCAGCGCCAGGTGCGGCGTCTGGTCTTCCTCGGCGGGGTCGAGGACGAGGCCGGCCGCACCCTGGTGGTGCTCGACGGCCGGCCGCGCGGGGTGCGGTCGCTGGGCGACCTGAGCGTGTCCAGCCAGCCGGCGGTGCTGCTGCGCCACGTCGCCGAGGTCTCGTCCGGCGTCGGCCGCGAGGAGGCCCTGTTCCGGGTCAACGGCAAGCCGTCGGTGGGGCTGGTCCTGTTCCAGGAGGAGGGCGCCAACCTGGTCGACCTCGGCCGCAGCCTGCGCCGGCGCTTGGCCGAGCTCGAGCGGGAGCTCGAGCCGTTCGGCGTCGAGGTCGTGGTCGGGTTCGACGCCGCCGACCTGGTCGAGCGGCAGCTCGACCGCCTCGAGCGCCTGGCCCTGTCCGGCTTCCTGGTGGCGCTGGCGGTGCTGTTCCTGTTCCTCCGCTCGGGCAGGGCGGTGACGGTGGTGGGAATCGCGGTGCCGGTCAGCCTGCTGACCGCCGTCGCGCTGCTCTACGTCGGCGGTCTGACGCTCAACCTGGTCACCCTGTTCGGCCTGGCGGTCGGCATCGGCATGCTGGTCGACAACAGCATCGTCGTCTACGAGGCGGTGCAGCGCCTGCTCGAGCGGGGGGTCGACCCGGACCGGGCCGCGGTCGAGGCGGTGCGGCGCACGGTGCGGGCGATCCTGGCCGCGAGCGTCACCAACGCGGTCGTGTTCCTGCCCCTCGCCTTCACCATCGAGGACGCCGTCACCCGCGCCACGGTGGAGCTGATGGCGGTGGCGATCCTGCTGCCGCTGGCGGCCTCGGTGCTGGTCGCGGTCGGGCTGGTGCC
>CAYTJW010000722.1:0-3378 GCA_964438135.1 uncultured Thermoanaerobaculia bacterium | reverse complement strand
AGCCGGGCGGGTCGCCCGGTGCCGGCCGAGCCGGTCGTGCCTCCGCCCGCCCCGCCGAGCGCGGAGCCGGAGGCCGAGGTGCTGGGCGAGGAGCTGGTGGACCTCAGCAGCGGCTTTGCCGGACCCGCCGTGTCCGACCTGCAGCAGATCGACTTCTTCATCGAGCAGGAGCTGTTCGAGGACGCGATGCGCCTGCTCGACCGCCTGCAGCGGGAGTTCCCGGACGACCGCGAGGTGGCGGAGCGGCGGCTGAGGTTGAAGTCCAAGGGGGTCTTGCTGGAGGAGGTTGGGGTCGGGGGCGAGCAGGCGGACGAGCTGTTCGCCGAGGAGGAGCAGTACTTCGACCTGGCCAAGGAGCTGGAGGAGGAGCTGGCGCGCGAGGAGGCCATGGTCGAGGAGGCGACCGGCCGGGGCAAGGACGAGGCGCAGCTCGAGGAGGTCTTCCGCGAGTTCCAGAAGGGCGTTGCCGAGCAGCTGTCGGAGGAGGACTCCGACACCCACTTCAACCTCGGCATCGCCTACAAGGAGATGGGGCTCCTGCCGGAGGCGATTCGCGAGTTCCAGGTCGCCTCCCGGGACCAGGAGTTCTTCGTCGAGTGCTGCTCGATGATCGGCGTGTGCTACGTCGAGCAGGGCATGGCCGACCAGGCCGCCGCCTGGTACCGCAAGGCGCTCGAGGCGCAGGGCCTCGGCGCCGAGGCCCGCATCGCCCTTCGCTACGACCTGGCTGCGGCGCTGGAGGCGGCCGGTGACTCCGGGCAGGCGATCGACCTGTTCGAGTCCATCATGGCGATCGACCCCAACTACCGCGACGTCGCCGACCGTCTCGCCGCGCTGTCGCAGCAGCGCCAGGTGAACTGAGCCGGCGGCGGGCGGCTGGCGCACCGCACCCGCGCCGTGGCGTCGCCGCGGGCGGGGCATCCCGGCCGGTCGAGGCGTGTGGCCGGGTCGGTTTCGCCGACACGTCGGGGGGGCTCGGGCCGAATCACGCCTGCGGCCCCCCGGGCCTCGCGCCCGACGCCTGCTGGCACTCCGACTCGCGCGTCGGGAACCCGCGCGCCACGGACCCTAGCGATGCCTCGTCACGCCGCGGCGGGGACAGAGATCGTCGAGCGGGCACCCGGAGCAGCGCGGCGAGGTGGGGTGGCAGCGGTGCTGCCCGAAGGTCACGAGCAGGTCGTTGACCTCCACCCATGCCTCGCGGGGCAGGACCGTGCGCAGGGCCTGCTCGGTGGCCGCCGGGGTCCGGGTGCGGACCAGGTCGAGGCGGTTGGCGAGGCGGTGGACGTGGGTGTCGACGCAGATCGCCGGCACGCCGAAGGCGAGGCCGAGGACCAGGTTGGCGGTCTTGCGGCCGACCCCCGGCAGGGCCAGCAGCGCGTCCTCGCTGGCCGGCACGACGCCACCGTGCTGGTGGCAGATGACCGCGGCCAGGGCGCGCAGCTGGCGCGCCTTGGTGCGGTAGAACCCGGCCGGGTAGATGGCCTGCGCGATCTGCTCCTCGGGCATGGCGGCCAGGGCTGCCGGCGTGCCGGCGTGACCGAGCAGGGCCCGGCTGGCGACCTCGGTCACCTCGTCGCGGGTGCGCAGGGAGATCACGCACGAGACGAGGACGTGGAAGGGCGAGCGGGTCGCGCGCTCGACCTGCGCCAGGGCGGTGGGGGCGCAGCCGGCGCGGAACTCCCGCAGCCGGAGCAACAGCTGGCGAACGCGGTCCCGGGTCACGTCTCCCCCCGTCCCCGACTCGCTGCGGTCGCCTCCGCCGCGGACACCGCGACCATGGCCAGCACCCCGACCGCTGCCCCGGTCAGGCCCGGCTCCCACGACGGTCGGGCGACGGCCGCCGCGCGCAGCGCCTCCAGGCCGAGCTGAACGGCCGGCCCGAGCGTCATGGCCGCGACCGCGCCGCGGCGGGTGCACCCCGACCAGTTGAGCCCGACCGCCATGACGGGGAGGAACGCGGCGGTGAAGGCGCCCCAGCCGAGGACGCCGAGCAGGGCCACCGAGCGCCCGCTGCCGAGGCCGATGCCCACCGCCAGCGCCGCCGCCAGCGCAGTCGCCAGGCGGGCCGCCGCCAGGCCTTCGGGGACCCGCCGCCCGAGCGCCCGGGGCAGGTCCCGGACCGCGGCGGCCGCGGCGAGGTTGAGGAGGGTGGCGGCGGTGGACATGACGGCCGCCAACACCCCGGCGCCGGCCAGGGTGATCAGCCAGCCCTGGGCGGAGCTGACGAGGAGGCACGGCGTCAGCTGGTCGGGCGACGGCAGCGTCAGGCGGCCGCCGACCCACAGCGCCGTGCCGCCCAACCCGAGCCCGACCCAGACCGCCAGCACCGAGAGCAGCGACCCGGTCAGGACCAGGGGCAGCCAGCGCAGGCTGCGGCGGCTCTCGAGCAGCAGGAACTTCTGCAGGTAGTGGGGCTGGGCGCAGGTGCCGAGGCCGAAGAGGACGAACCAGCCCAGCGCGGCGACCGCGCCGCCGCTCCCCCAGGGGTCGAGGAGCTGCGGGCGGTGCGCGGCGAGGGCGGCGACGGCTCGGGCCGGGCCGCCGGCACGCGCCAGGGCGGTCGCCGCCAGGGTCAGACCCGCCCCGGCCATGATCACCCCCTGGGCGGCCTCGGCCAGCAGGCCGGCACGCATGCCGCCGGCCGCGGTGTAGGCCACCGTGGCGGCGATCGCGAGCGTGGCCACCACCCAGCCGGGGACACCCAGCAGCACCGCCCCCGCCACCGCCAGCGCCTTCGCCTGCACCGCCAACGTGGCGACGCTGCCCGCCGCCACCGTGACCGCCGCCAGGCCGCGCGGCCAGCCCTCGCCGAACCGGGCCGCGACCAGGTCCGGCACGGTCAGGCAGCCGTGGCGTCGGGCCAGGTCGACGATCGGCTCACCCACCACCCAGCACTGCAGGGCGCCGGTGAGGGGGGCGGAGAGGACGATCCAGAGGCTGGCGACGCCGACCGCCGCGAACAGGCCCGGCCCGCCGACGAAGACGAAGGCGGAGAGGCCGGCCGCGGTCCCCGCCAGGCCGGCCAGCACCGGGCCGGCCGAGCGGTCGGCGGCGAAGAAGGCGGCGGTGCTCGTGGCGCGGCGGAGCCCCCACAGGGCGAGCGCGACGGCAGCGAGCCCGAGGGCTGCCCAGATCACCGCTCGCCGTCCTCCGGCGGCGGGAAGGTGGCGGCGTAGAGCAGGGGCACCAGGGGGGCGAGGGCGAGCAGGAAGCCGACCATGAGGGGCAGGGCCGAATCGCGCGCCGGTCCGCCGAGCAGGGCCGAAAGGAGGGAGGCGACGGCCGCGGCGAGAGCGGCCAGGCCGAGCAGGAGCGGGCCGCGGCGGCGTCTGCGGGCGACCGCCGGCAGGGCCGCGGCGGGCAGCGCGACCGCGG
>CAYTJW010000721.1:0-3386 GCA_964438135.1 uncultured Thermoanaerobaculia bacterium | reverse complement strand
CACCGCCCCGCAACCGGACACCTCGCGCACGGGGTAGGTCAGGAGGTCTGGATTCCAGCAGTCCCTACATGCAACCCGGCGAGGAGTCCGTCAGCGAGCCCGCCGTTGGCCTCGCCGCCGAACCCACCGCCGGCGAGACAGATGCAGCAGGCCATGTCAACTATCGCGTGACAGACTGGAGAGAGAGCCATGAGGTGTTTTGTGATCATGCCCTACGGGGGCGACGACTCCGAGAAGAGGAGGCACTTCTCTGGGGTCTACCAGAGCATTATCGTGCCTGCAACGGCCATGGCGGGATACGAGGCGAAGAGGAGCGACATCGCGGGTGAGCCTGGGAACATCACGCACGACATCATCCGTGACCTGGTCGAGGCCGACATCGTCATCGCGGACCTTACAACCGCCAATGCCAACGTCTTCTTCGAGCTTGGGATCAGGCACGCGTTCCGGAAGAGCGGCACGGTCCACATCGTGGACTCGGCCTACAGGCTGCCTTTCGACGTCAGGCAGTACCGGGTGGTCGAGTACTCCACCGACCTCGCGGGAATACCGGACACCATTCGTCTCATCGCCGAGGCGATCAAGAAGAGGCGGGACCAGCCGACTCGACCAGACAATCCCGTGCACGACGCTATCCCGCAGTTGCCGGTCGACATCAGGACGACTGGTGATCGAGCCTTGCAGGAGCGCGTCAGGACGGCAGAGGAGGCTCTCCGTGACGCGCGGGCTCAGAACGACGTGCTCATGGAGAGGCTCGCTCGGATTGACCCGGGCGGGACCAAGCTGGCGGAGGACCCCGATGTCGACGTCGGGGCGCTCCTCGACACGGCTGACCTGATCATGGCCTCTACTGGCCAGCATGCCTTGCTGCGACTCACGCAAGCAATGGAGGATGGGGGACCCGAGGCGTTCGCCAGGGAACTGAGAGCGGTGCTCCAGAGTCCGTACTTGGACGAGAACGACTTCGCGGAAATCAACGTGCTCTGCAAGAGAGCGCGCCTGGAGGGGCATCGCAGGGCGACGCTCGAGATCGCGCGCCACCGCTATCCATACAGCGAGCAGATGTTCCTTCAGTTCATCGACGCCTTGGACGACTCGCCGAATTCGCGCGATCAGCAACGCGGTCGTTTGATGCTCGAGCAGAGGCTGGGAATCGAGTTCCTTGACGGGCGGCCTTCTTGGACCTCCCAGGCACCCGCGGTTCCGGTGCACCAGGGGCTGATGCTCCTCTTCAACTTCTACTTCAGGGCGGGCCACAACGAGTGGGTGATCGCGCTGGTCGAAGGCCTCCCAGAGTCGCTCAAGAGGGACACAGCCATACTGCGCAACAAGGCTCGCGCGTTCGCCAGGATGAACCGGCCTGACGAGGCGCAGCGAGCTTACCAGGAGGCCATCGCCCTGGACCCGGCCGACGACCACACGATCCTCTGGTATGCCGACTTCCTCGACGACCAGGGCAGGTTCGCCCAGGCATACGAGGAGTCGGAGAATGCGCTGCTCGCGGATCCCGACGACGTGCGCCTCTACTTTCACATGGCAATCCAGGTGTTCAATAGAGGCTACTACCGGACCGAGTCGGGCTCGATCGACGGGCCCCTCCCTCGTAGGCACAGGGCGTCCCTGGCTGTTCCCTTCGTGCTCCGGGGCCTCGAATGCGAGCACGGTCGTGCTCCAGAGGCACTGCAGGAAGCGGTGAGACTGCTCGTTCGGGGAGGTGCCTTGAGGGTTGCCCAGGCGGTTGCGGCGGGTACCCAACCCGAAGGCGCATTCAGGTTCTCAGCCTTGGAGCATGTCCTGGCTCGAGCGAACGCCGCCCCCGAGGGGAGCGTGATCGTGGAGCAGGCGCCGGTGCCTGCGGGCAAGGCGCCCGGCGGCGCCCGCGGGCGCCGGCGTCCGCCGCACAAGTGAAGATAGGACCTAACGTAGGTGGGAGTTCCCCCGGCTTTGCCGTGGAGGCCGCCAGAGTTTGACATTTCCGGGAGCAAGGCGGGCAGGGAGGGGCCGCCAGGCCGTGGTCGCCGTCACTTGGGGGCGCCGTACCGGGCTCATGGGCAGCGCCGATGTTGTCGCGGCGCAGAAACCGCGTCGCGGTCACGCGGGACTGACCGCTGCAGATCACCCAGGGCGTTTCATTCGCGCGGGTGGGGGGGGCGGCCCCTTTGAGGGGCCCCTGGCAGAAAGCCCCCGGCTCTGCCGGGGGATCGGTTACCGCCGGCCACCGGCCACCGGCCGGCGGGGCCGCGAGCGCCCATCGGCTGCGAGGAGTGGCGCCGCCCGGGATGGGGGGCATCGACAGGTGCCGAGCGGGACGGGCAAACCTCTCCGAGTGCGAAACGTACGCTTGTTCACGGGCTGCCGGGCGAGCCAGGGAGTCGCCCGGGAGGGAGGGACCGTGAACCGAATGGAGTTCCTGAAGAGCGCGTGCGGGCTCGGCGTGTGCGGATGTGCACTGAGTCTGCTCGACCCGCCCGAGCCGGTGGCGGCGGGGGACGCTCCCGCCCAGGACCAGCGGCTCGCCTTCGTCCGCTACCAGGTGGCCAACATGGTCGGCTTCCTGGCCGCCGACACGACAGCGGAGTCCTGTGCGGCGGTCCTCGAGAAGACCGGCCGGGAGTGCGCCAAGCTGGGCCAGCTCGGCGCGAGGTTCAAGGGTGACCCCGAAGGGTACTTCGCCGCCACCAAGGAGGCATGGGGCACCGACTCCTCGTGGGACAAGGAGAAGGGCATCATCACCGTTGCCGTGGCCGAGGGGGAGTGCGGCTGCCCTCTGGTCGACCCCCGACGAACGCCGGCGGTCTGGTGCTCCTGCTCCGTCGGCTACCAGAAGGAGTCGTTCGGGACGATCCTCGGCAGACCCGTCACGGTGACCCTGCAGGAGTCGAAGCTCAGCGGCAGCAAGCGCTGCGTCTTCGAGATCACGCCGTCGTGACCGGGGCGGGAGCGCGACGTTCGTCGGCCGTGGCCCGAGGCTGTCTCGGGTGGCGGGACCACGACAGGGGCGATGACCGCTGACCTCCGCCGCTGGGGAGCGGCGGCGGAGGGTCGGGTCCTCGCCGAGGACACTGGGTGAGAGGCCCGCTCTCGCGCTGAGGCCTTGCCCGGGGTGGGGCTGGGGGATAGAGTCGGCGGAGGAGAGCGCAGCGACGTGAGGGTCGAACGGTTTCGGCGGAGGCGATGGCTGCGGGGCGTGCTCGCCGCGGCAGCCCTGCTGTGGGCCGCGGCGGCGGGCGCCGACTGGCTGGTGACGAAGGCCGGCGCGCGCGTCCGGACGCACGGGCCGTGGCGGGTCGAAGGGCAGCAGGTGGTGTTCACCGACGGCGCCGGCCGCTTGGTGTCGCTGCCGCTGCCGTCGGTTGACCTCGACGCCAGCCGCGCGCTCGCCGGTG
>CAYTJW010000720.1:0-3391 GCA_964438135.1 uncultured Thermoanaerobaculia bacterium | reverse complement strand
GGGGTGGGCGCTCACCCCCTCGGATGCAGCAGCCGCCACGTCATGGCGCGCACCTGGTCGAGGGCCGATCGGGCGCGCCCGACGTCGACCGCTCCCGCCCCGGCCAGCAGCCGGAGGTGGGTGTCGACCTCTCTGGCCGAGGCATGGGCGATCCGCCAGTGGTGGAGCCGATCTCGACCGGACCGGCCGTGCCCTTCCGCCAGGTTGGCCGCGACCGAGCTCGCGGACCCGACCACCTGGTCGGCACGGCTCGCGAACGGGGCCGGGACTCTCCGGGCGAGGGCGAGGCCCGCGGCCTCGAGGGCGGTGGAGAGAGCGATGAGCTGCTTGGATCGGGGCGTCCGCCACGGTTGAGCCCCACCGCTGCTCGCTGTCGCTGCCGCTGCCGCTGCCCCTGTCGCTGTCGCCGTCGCTGCTCCCTGCCCCTGCCCCTGCCACCCGCCGCTGTCGCTGCCCTCGGGGTGGAATCAGCCGAGCCGGCTCCGTTCCAGCATCGCCTCCCCGTCACCGTTGACTCCGTCTGGGGTGACAGCCCCCCACCACCCAGCTCAGACTGCGCTGCAGCAACGCCCTGGCGACAGCGCAACGACCTCGGAGGGGATCGGGAACGGGGACGGGAACGGGTACGGGTACGGGATGGGGGGCGGTGTACACTCGGGCGAGGGCAGGGGATGGAACGGTTCGGCAGGGTCGGCATGGTGGCGCGGTGGAAGCCGGTGCACATCGCCCACGCGGCGGTCCTGGAGGCACTCTGCGACCGGGCCGAGCGGGTCCTGGTCGGCATCGGCAGCGCCAACCGCTACGACCTCCGCAACCCCTTCACCGCGGCCGAGACGGCGACCATGATCCGGCTCGCGTTGCCGGGCCGGGACAACTTCCGGACCCTGGAGGTGCCCGACCTGGGCGACGGCCCGCGCTGGCGGGAGATGGTCCTCGGCCTGTTCGGCCCGCTCGACCTCTTCGTCACCGCCAACCCCTACGTCGCCAGCCTGCTCGGCGCGGACTACCGGGTGGTGCGGCCGGTGACGCTGGTGGCGGAGGAGAGACGGGTGCCGCTCGACGGCACCACCGTCCGCGCCGAGATGGCGCGGGGCGACGGGTGGCGGCAGATGGTGCCGCCGGCGGTCGCCGACTACCTCGCCGAGGGGGGCCTCGACGCCCGCTTCCGGCGCGAGTTCGGGCTCGCCACCCTGGCGCTGGCGGCGAGCTGAGGGCAGAGGGAGGGGCTCCATGTACACCTGGGACGACGACGGCAGCGGCTGGTTCGGCAAGGGGCGGTACGCCTACTCGGGCACGAGCGAGGGGCGCCGGCGGCGGGAGGCGGAGCGGGCGGCGGCGCACGGCCCCCGCACCTACGACCGGCGCGAGGGCCCGAACGAGGCGGTGGTCGACCCGCGCAAGCAGGTGACCACCTCGTCGACCAACCCGCTGCTGATCGCGGTCGACGTCACCGGCTCGATGGCGCAGTGGCCGTTCGAGATCTTCGACCGCCTGCCGCTGCTCTACAACACCCTCTCGCAGTACCGCGAGGACCTCCAGATCTGCTTCGCCGCGGTGGGCGACGCGGGCTGCGACCGCTGGCCGCTGCAGGTCACCACCTTCGCCTCGGGCTTCGACCTCGAGCAGCTGCTGGGCTCGCTCTACGGCGAGGGGGGCGGCGGCGACGCGCCCGAGAGCTACGGCCTGCTCGCTCACTGGGTCAACACCCACGTGCGGGTGCCGAGCGCGGCCGACAAGCCGTTCCTGATCGTGTTCGGCGACATCACCATGCACTCCCGCGTGCCGGCCAAGCAGATCCGCGACCTGCTCGGCGACCGGGCGGCTTCGGACGTCGACGCGGTCGACGCCTGGAAGCAGGTGTGCGAGACCTGGAACGTGTGGTACCTGCGGCGCCCGAGCGGTCGGAAGGGGGACGAGGTCGACACCCAGTGGGGCAGGGCGATCGGCGGCCAGAAGATCATCCACATCGCCGACGAGCAGCGGGCGGTGGACTACGCCATGGGCCTGATCGCCCGCGCCTGGGGTCACTTCGACGACTTCAAGACCAACATGCGGGCGCGCCAGTCGGAGGAGACGGTGGCGGCGCTGGCGAAGCCGATCGAGATGCTGTGCCCGCGCTGCGGCGGGCCGATCCCGGTCCGCGCCGCGGGGATGTTCAGCTGTGCCTACTGCGGCACGACGCTGCGCGTCTGATGAGCGTTCAGCGGTCAGCGATCAGCTGTCAGCTCCCCCGCCCGCCCAGGCCGCGAGGGCGCCCACGGTCGCGGCCTGACGGCGGGTTCGGGGGCGGAGGGGGGGCGGGATGAGGATCGGGGTCATCGTCACCGCACCGCCCTACTCGGAGCACCTGGCAGAGGTCGCACGCCACCCGCTGGTGTGCGGGCTGCGCCTCAACACCGTCATGCCGCTCAAGGAGCCGCGCACCGAGGTGCTCCGGCGCCTCGCGCGGCTCGGCCCGCCGCTGTGGGTCGACCTCAAGGGGCGCCAGTTGCGGGTGGTGGGGGCGGCCATCCCGCCCTACACCGAGGTCCGCCTCAGCCACCCGATCTGGGTCGAGACGCCGGTCGACGCCTACTTCGGTGACGGTCGCGAGCGGGTGCGGGTGGCGGCGGTCGACGGCGACCGGCTGATCCTGGCCGACGGCCCGCGTCGGCTCGTCGGACCGGGCGAGTCGGTCAACATCGTCCACCCCTCGCTCGAGGTTCTCGGCACCCTCACCGACACCGACCGGGCTTACCTCGAGGCGATGCAGGGCTGCGGTCTGACCAGGGTCATGCTGTCGTACGTCGAGCGGTCGGTGGACGTGGCCGAGGTGCAGGCGCTGTTGCCCGGCGCCGAGGTGATGCTCAAGGTCGAGAGCCAGCGCGGCCTGGACTTCGCGCGCCAGCACGGCGCCAGCCTCGGCCGGCTGATGGCGGCACGGGGCGACCTCTACGTCGAGGTGCTGAGGCCGCACCGCATCCTCTCCGCCCTGCGCCAGGTGATCGCCGCCGACCCCGAGGCGGTGGTGGCGAGCCGGCTGCTCGAGTCGCTGGCCGACCACCCGGTGCCGTCGAGCGCGGACCTGAGCGACGTCGCCTTCCTGCTCGCTCTCGGCTACCGCACCTTCCTCCTCGGCGACGCCCTCTGCTTCGACCGCGACGCGGTGCTCGAGGCGCTCAACCTGCTGCAGGCGATCGCCGGGGAGGAGCGGTGAGGGTCGGCCTGGCCCAGGTCGACCCGACCGTGGGCGACCTGGAGGGCAACGTCGACCGCTGCCTCGACGCGGCCGAGCGGGTTGCCGCGGCCGGCGCCGAGCTGGTCGTCCTGCCGGGGCTGGTGGTGCCGGGCGGGCCGCCGCGCGACATCCTCAACGACCCGGGCTTCGTCGCCGCGGTCGGGGCGGCGACCC
>CAYTJW010000719.1:0-3392 GCA_964438135.1 uncultured Thermoanaerobaculia bacterium | reverse complement strand
CCAGCAGCTGGCCGCCGCCGGCCAGGTGGAGGCGCTCGGCCAGGGTGGCGACCACCGCGAGCCCCGAGGGCCACGGCGTGGCCCCGTCCTGGGAGCGGGCCACCACCCGGGCCGTGGCGCGGCCGTTCGGCTGGATCACGGCCGGGGACAGGGTCAGGTCTCCCTCGAGGTCAGGGAGGGTCTCGGGCAGGTCGGTGCCGAGCAGGGGCGCGCCGGGGCCCACGGGCAGCGGCGGCGCCACGGCGGGGTCGGTGTCGGCCAGAACCACCGCCACGGTGCCCGGGCCGGGCAGGGTAAGGCGGGCCAGGGGCCGGTTGTCCGCGGTCTCGGTCAGCTCCGGTGGGTCGAGGGCGAGCCAGAGACCGGTGGGGAGCGAGTAGCGAGTCGCGAGGAGCGAGTCGGAGGGGTCGACCCAGGCCGGCAGGGGCAGCTCGAGGCGCACTCCGCCCGGGGCAAAGCTCGTGGTCTCGGGCAGGGTCGCGCCCGAGTCGGTCTCGAGGCGCACCTCGGCCGCGGCGAGCGGGGTCCAGCCGAGCGGCAGCAGGTCGGGCAACGCCTGCCCGCTGCGCGGGGTGAGGCGGACCGAGAGCGGCTCCGAGCCCGGCACCGCCGCCGGGTCCGCGACCAGGCGCAGGCCGGCGTCGGCCGGGTGGGCCAGGGTCGCGCCGGAGACCGGGTCGAGCTCGCCCGCCGGAGCGGCGAGCGGGGTCAGGCGGCCGGCAAAGGCGGCCTGCCCCACCGCCGGCTCCAGGGCCAGCCGGCGCACCACCGGGGTGTGGCCGTCGCGGCCGAGGAGCAGGGCGTAGCGGCCGGCCGCGACCTCCCCGGTGAGCTGGAAGCGGCCCCGGGAGTCGGTCAGGGTCGAGAAGGCGGGCGGGTCGGCGAGCCCCTCCCCCGCCGCGCCGGGCAGGACAGCGCCGGCCGGGTAGAGGGCCGCGGTCGCCCCGGCCAGGGGCCGGCCGCTCGCGTCGTCGAGCACGCCGCCGAGCAGCAGGCCGCCCACCTCGCCGCCCTCCCCCGAGGGCAGGAGCAGGGTGTCGTAGGGCGCGGCCATGACCCGGCCCGAGAGGTCCGCGAGCGGCGGCCCGACCTCGAGCCGCACCGTCTCCTCGCGCCACCAGGCGGCGGGCGACGGGTCGAGAGCCAGCTCGAGGGTCGCGCCGGCCACGGTCACGGTCGCGGCCTGGTCGGCCTGGCTCGGGTCGTCGGCCAGGGCGAGGCGGATCGCGGCGCCGGGGAAGCCCACGGTCGCGGTCGCGACGTCGACCGGCTCGGACAGGGTGACACTGATCGTGCCGGTGCCCCGGTCGAACGCCACTGCCGCGACGGTCGGCCCGGTGCAGTCGCGCATCACCACGGCCGTGGCCTCGGCCCCCTGGGCCCCGCCCCGCTCCACCACGGCCGCCCGCAGGAGGTGGAAGCCGTCGGAGGAGAACGGGACCGTGACCGCGAAGCGGCCCGCGGCGCCGGCCGCGCCGGTGAAGGCCAGCTCCGCGTCCCGCACCTTCACGGTCGCGAGCGGGGCGGCGGTGCCGGACACCTCGAGCTGGCTCGCGCACACCACCGCCGGCAGCGGGTCGAGGAGCGGCGCGTCGCCGAGCGCGGCCGGGGCCACGGTGAAGGTCGCCTCGAGCGGCGCGGCCAGCGGGTGGCCGGCGAGGTCGGTGACGCCGAGCCCGGCGCGCAGGCGGTAGCTCTCCCCCGCGGCCAGGGCGGCGCCCGGGACCAGGGCCACGGCCGTGCCCGACACCGCGACCTGGCCCGCCACCGGGTCGCCGGTCGAAGCCCGAGTCAGGGTCAGGCCGCCGGCTGCGGAGAGGCTCGCGTGCCGCAGCGGCTCGGAGAACAGGGCCAGGAGCAGGGTGTCCGGGTCCACGCCGGTGGTGCCGTCGCCCGGCAGCAGCTCGAGCGCCTCGGGCGCGGTGGTGTCCCGGGTCAGGCTGCGGCGCGCCGAGGCAAAGCGGTGGTCGCGATCGGTCAGGCGCACCACCACCGTGACCGGCCCGTCGGCCGCGGGCTGCGCCACCGTGGTCGCGAACGGGGCCGCGAGGCGGTCGCCGGCCGGCGCCCACGACAGGCTCACCGGGTCGACCGAGACGCCGTTGACGGCCAGGTCCGCCCCCTCGTGGGCTAGCGCCTCGCCGCTGACCGGGACCTCGGCCGGCGAGGCCTCGGTCAGGATCGTGAGGTCGGCCGGGGCGACCAGGGCCAGGGCCGGGCCGGTCGGGTCGAGGGTGACCGACACCGTGGCCGTGGCGCCGTGGCCGAGGGTGTCCACAGCGGTGACGGCGACGGTCTGGGCCTGGTCCGGCCCGGCCGCCGGGTCGAGGCTGACCTCGGCCGAGAAGGCCCCGGTGGCCGGGTCCACGGCCGCCGTGGCCGCGCCCTGGGAGGTCTCGACCGTGACCGTGGCGAGGTGCGGCTCGTCGTCGAGGTCCACCCGGCCGGTGACCAGGACCACCCCGTCGCCCGACGGGCCGAGCCCGAGGTGGGCGCCCGGGGCGGGCGAGGAGATCGCCACCCGCGGCGGCCGCGTGTCGCGCCACGCCACCACCCGCGCCGCGCCCACCCGGCCGGCCCGGTCCACGGCCCGTGCCGAGAGCACGTTCGGGCCCTCGCTCAGGACCCGCTCGGTCTGAAACGCGCCGCTGCCGTCCGCCTGGGCCGCGACCGCCACGGCCGAGCCGTTGACGACCAGGCTGACCGCGGCGTCGGACACGCTCCCGGTCACCACCACGCTGGTCGCGCCGAGCAGCTCGCCAAAGCCCGGGCTGGAAATGGTGACGGTCGGCCCGTCGCCCGCCAGCCGCTCGAGCGCGAGCTCGGTCGAAGCCGTGCCCCCGCCCGCATCGGTGCAGACGATCTCGAGGGTCGTCTCGCCCAGGGCCGGCAGGGGCACGTCGCCGGCCACGAAGGTGCCGTCCGCGAGCTGGGCCGGGTAGGAGACCGGCTCGCCGCCCGCCACCGGCACCCGCACCATCACCGCCGAGGCGTTGCTCGCCCGGCCGCGGATGGTGACCGCGGCCGCGGCCGTGGCGCTGCCGGCAGCCGGGTCGAGGTCGGAGACCACGCACCCGCCCAGGTCGAGGGACAAGCTCGCCTCGCGGCGGGAGAGATTGCCGGCGCGGTCGCTCGCCACCACCACCAGCAGGTAGCCGCCGTCCGCCGCGAGCTCGAGGTCGAGGGCCGGGCCGGTCGCGGCCTGCAGCGCGCCGTTGAGGCGCACCTCGGGCGGCAGGGGCTCGCCGCCCGCATCCGTCACCTCGACGTGGACCCTGACCGGCCGCGAGAAGGCCGCCCCCTCGACCAGCGGCTGGCCGTCGACCGTCAGGGCGATCGCCGGCGCGGTCCGGTCCGACAGCACGTGGACCGTGGCCGTGCCGGTCCGCCCG
>CAYTJW010000718.1:0-3396 GCA_964438135.1 uncultured Thermoanaerobaculia bacterium | reverse complement strand
GCGGCCTGGCGTACGACATCGCCCTGCACTTCAACAGCAAGCTCTTCGCCCACCGAATCGTGATGTGCGAGCTCCCGGGCATTCCCGGCGTCACCACCAACTCGTTGCCGATCGGGGACGGCGTTGCCAACTACGGCTTCGGCTGGGAGCTTCGCCCGCCGAGGATCCAGATGGACGCCGAGTGCGTCAACCGGCCACTGGACCACTTCGGTTGTGGCGCCGGCCCCAGCCTCGAACGCCCGCTGGCCTGGGTCGAACCCAGCGGAGCGAAGCACTACCTCTACAGCGTTGCGCCAGGGGACGCGACTTCGGACCACGCGTGGTGGTACTACTCCTGCGTACTGAGCATGGGAAGCACCTGCTACTCCTGGGATGGCAGCAACCTCCGCGTTCGCCCGATCTGGGGCCCTGACCCTGAGGACGAGCAGAACTGGATCCTCCTCGGTGCCGACGTCGAGGACGGCGCGGGCACGGTCTATCGCCACCTGCACCGCATCGACCCTCCCTACAACAACGACTTCCGCAAGGAGGTGGGCCTGATCGACGTCGACCACTTCCAAGAGGATCTCAGCGGCTTGTACCTGACCGAGATCGTCCGCGGGCCTTGGGACGGCGACGACCCCGCCAACCGCCTGGTATTCGAGTACTGCGAAATGGAGCCAAGCTGCGGTGGAGCGGCCGCGAAACCATGGTTCCTGCGGGCGGTCAAAGCCATCGCGCCCGACCTCTCCGTCGCGCGGGAGGTGGACTTCACCTACGTTGATGACCCGGGTGACCCGAACGACAACACGCCGCTCCTCAGCTCGCTGTCCATCCCGGCGGTGGCGCCGGCCCTGAACGGCAACGGGGAGGCGCGCGCCGACATCATCTTCGCGTACGGCACATGGTCGCCGACCGGGGCAGCGAGCCCCCCTCCGTACTGCGTCGAGCAGTTTGGCGTCACCAGCGCGCCGTTCCTGGCCGAGGTGGTCTACCCCGACGGCACCTCGTACCGTTTTGGCTCAGACGTCGCCGACTCGGCCCACCAGTCGAGCACGTTCGACCCTGCCCTGGCGAGCAGCTTCCTTGCCGTGCAGGTGCCGACCGGGGCGATGATCGGGTACGAGATGGACTCGTACGAGACCGGCATGCCGAACAGCTACAGGATTCCCGGGCAAGGCAATCAACGCGACATCGAGCCGGTGCTGACGGATTGCGGCGGAACCATGGCGCCCCACACCACCGGCGTCGTGAAGCGGCTGGAACTCGTGATGGACGCGGTGGCGGAGCGCCTGGCAGTGACCACCTTCCAACAGGACGCGGTCTGCGCAGGCTTCGAAGAGCCGACTCCTTCCGAGTACTGGCCTTACCCGTTCGACTATGCGTTCAACTCCCTCGGTCAGGATGACCTCTACCTCATGACCGCAGTCGCGACGTGGGCCGACGCGCCCGGAGCCGGTCCCGACCACCGGGCCGAGATCCACCGGTTCCACCCCTCGACCTACCGCGAGTTCTCGGTCGACTACCTCGAAGCGCGGCCCGGTGCCGTGCCCCCATTGGGCGGTTGCGGTTTCTACGGCACGGGTGACTGGGTGGAGCAGGAGTCGTTCCTGGACTGCTACCAGGTCGTCCGGCACAAGGAGATGGAGTACACCCGCCGCTTCCCCGGTCTGCCGTACTCGCTCGGCGACCGGGGGCCTGACATCGGGGTCTTCCTCAGCGAGGTGCGCTCGTACACGAAGGCCTCCGCCGGCACGGGGGACGCGTACGACTGCTTCGCGTCTGCCACGTCGCCCTGCGCCATTCGGCGCGAGCGGTTCGACGTTGACCAGTACTTCAACCAGACCCACCACTGGGTGTCGTCCGAGAACGAGGATCCCGATCTGAGCGTGGATCGGCTCACCCACACGCAGTACGACGTCGACACTGACCGCTGGTACCTGTCGCTCGAGGGCACCCGGGACACCTGCGACGGGGTCGACGGCGCTCTGACCTGCTCGACGGACCGGAGCCGACGATCACGGCTCTGGGAGTGGAGCGAAGCCGACCAGTACTACTACCTCCGGGCGGAGACCACCAACCCGAACGACCAGGGCTCCTGCGTCGCGGACTGTCTCCGCCACGAGTACGACTACGACGAGTACGGAAACCTCTCGGGCGACGTCGTGACGGGCGGCTTGGGGTCGGGTTTCGGTCAGCACGCCTACGCGACCGCCTGGGAATACCAGCACGGCCGCCCCGTCGAGAAGCGGCTCGAGCCGGCCGGAGGGGGCTCGCCGCTCCTCCTCTGGCGCCGTCGAGTCGACCGGGGCACGGGTCTGACCCGCGTGCACGTCGGCGGCGACGGGGAGGGCTCAGCCTTCGCCTACGACGCGATGGGCCGTGTCACTGACATCGCCCCAGTGCGGGCGACGTTCGACCCGGCCAGTCGCGAGATCCTCTCCCTCACCTCGCAGCACGTGTCGGCGGCGCCCGGCGCGCCCGAGATGTTGGGCCTGCACGTCGACTACCTCCTTCCGGCCCCCTGGCGCCTCATGCAGAGCCAGACGCGCGACGCGCGGTACTCCAACCTTGCCCTTAGTAGCCCACTCGCCTTGAGCTGGGTGGACCCCGCCTACCGCGAGATCTTCTCCTTCGACGGCCTCGGCCGGGAGACCCTCAGGATGGAGGCGTTCCCGGCCGCTGACCCACTGTCGACCGGCATGCGCGCCAGGTGCACGCTCTCCCACCTGATGTCACCCGCGGATCCCACGGTCTCGCCGGACCGCCCGCCCGACCACGCCCCGGTCCAACGGGTCAGCGAGTGGTTCGACCCGGCTGCGGGAACGCAGCTGGATGTGGGGGCGCTCCATTGGACCGAGACCGTCATGGACGGCGTCGGCCGGCCGGTGTGGACAGCGGCGCCGGACGGGAGCGTGTCCACCTTCGAGTACCTCGGCGACAGCGCCGCGGCCCGCTGGCGACGAGTGGTGGTCGACACCTCCGGGTCAGAAGCCGAGCTGGCCACCACCACGTGGTCTGACGCGCTCGGGCGACTCCGCCGCCTGGAGGAGCAGGAGAGCCAGCCGTCACCTCCCGGCGAGCCGACCTTCTATCGCGCTCTGTACACCTACGACCACGACGACCGCCTGCTCACGGCGGCGCTCTGCGCCGCGGGCGGCGGCTCCGGCAGTGGCTGCGCCGGCGCTGGTGCGCAGACTCGCAGCTTCGCCTACACGCCCGGGGGCTTCTTGCTCTCCGAGACCCACCCCGAGGTCGGGCTTGCCACCCACACCGCGTACGATGCCCTGGGGAACCGAACGGCCACCAGCCTCGGAGGAGTGACGACGACCTTCCGGTACGACGCGTTCGGCCGTCTCGCCCACAAGCTGGTCGGTCAACGGGAGGTCTCGACGTTCTCCTGGGCTGATGCCGCGG
>CAYTJW010000717.1:0-3397 GCA_964438135.1 uncultured Thermoanaerobaculia bacterium | reverse complement strand
CGTCCACGTCCACGTCCACGTCCATGACCACGCTCCGACGCGTCCCACGAAGCTCGACTCAACCGTGAGGATCCCGATCCCCACAGGCGGCTCGGGGAGCTCTCAGCCTTCAGCTGTCACCTGAGCCTCCTGCAAGACCCCTTGGTCGGGGCCGTCGGCCCGCCGTCGCCGAGTCGCTCATGGCCACTCTGTCATCCCGAGGAGGCGCCGCCTCGGCGCCGAGGAGGGATCCCTGGCGGGTGACCTCCTGCGCCACAGTCACCTGCGCCTCGTCGCTGGAGCGATCTCCGTCGCCGCGAGGGATTGCTCGGCCGGGCACACCCGCCCAGCCACCCCGGCCTCGGAATGACAGGCAACGGGAGCTCTGAAATCGGCTCGGCTCTCAGCTCCCCCGCCCGCCAGGTCATGACCTCGGGTGGGTGGGGGAGCTGACGGCTGATCGCTGACAGCTGACCGCTCCTCCGCTCAGGTCGCCGCCGGAACGCCTTCCGACTGCACCAGCTCGACCTCGTCGGGCTCGAGCTGGATGAGGCCGACGCCGACCGTGCCCGGGCCGACGTGGCAGGTCACGGCCGGACCCATCTGCCGCTCGACCAGGGCGGTCAGGTTGAAGCGGGCCTCGAGCCGCGGCCGCAGCTGCGCCGCCTCGGCCGGGGCCGAGGCGTGGACCAGGGCGACCGCGACCGGCGCCGCGCGGTCGATGCCGGTGGCGAGAAGGTCGAGCAGGCGGGCATGCGCCCGTCCCGCCTCGGCCTGCTCGACCAGCCGCAGGGCGCCCCCCTCGACGGCGAGGATGCCCCTCCCCTTCAGCTTCTCGCCCTTGGCGACGCCCACGTGCTGGAGGTAGTCGAACGACGGCACGACCAGGAAGGAGCGGCTGCGGCCGGCCATGCTCGCGATCCGCGCCGCCGCCTCTCGCACCGGCGTGCCCCGCCGCGCCAGCCGCGCCGCCACCGCGACCAGTAGGCCAAGCGGCCCCGAGGAGTGGCCGGAGTCGACCGTCAGCACCACGGGCTCCCCCTCGCCGCCGGCGTCGCGCCGGGACTGGACCAGCTCGGACGAGCCCTCGGTCGCGGCCGCGGTCGCGTTCACGTAGCTCTTCGACAGGCGGGAGGAGCACAGCACGGCGAGCACGTCGTCGTAGGCCGCCACGCGGCGGAACAGCTCCAGGAACTCGCCCTTGGTCGCCGGCGCCGTCACCGGCAACCCCTTGGCCTCCCTGAGCCGGCGCGCGAAGTCCTCCGGCGAGAGGTCGATGCCGTCCCTGAAGACCGCCCCGTCGAGGACGATGGAGACCGCCACCAGCCCCACCCCCAGCCGCCTCGCCTCGGCCGGCTGCAGGTCGGCGGTGGAGTCGGTCACGACCTGGAAGCGGGCCACGGGGCGGTGGACCCGCAGCACGCCCTCGGCGATCAGCCGCTTCACGCCGCGCAGGACCTCGGCGTCCGCGACGTCGATCTGGTCGACCAGGTCGACCAGCGTCCTGGCCTGCTGGGCGCGGCCCATCACCCGCCGCTCGACGAGCGAGAAGTCGAGCGCGAACAGGCTCGGCAGGACCCGGACCTCGGGCCTCGACTCGAGCGAGGGCAGCTCGGCCACCAGCTCGTCGTAGGCGAGCCGCTCCTCCACCGCCTCGGTCACCAGCGTGGCCAGGTCGGCGTCGATGGAGCGGGTCTCGGGCGGCTCCTCCAGCGCCAGCGAGAAGGCGCCGCTGGGGAGGCCGGCGAGCCGGTTGAAGCCCTTGCGACCGCGTGCCTGTCCCCAGGCCGCGTCCACCACCTCGCCGTCCTTGAACCACACCCAGGCCGGGGGGGTCACGGGGAACGCGAGACGACCGGTGAAGACGTGCTTCTGCAGCGCCTGCAGCAGCTCGCCGAAGGAGATGCGGGTGAGGTCGCCGTGCATCACCTCCAGACCGCCCGCGAACTCGCCGCTCAGGTCCCTGGCCAGGAGCAGGAGCCGGACCATCCGCACCAGGCGCTCGGGCTCGGCGGCCGCCTGCGGCACGAAGTGGATCTCGCCCTCCGGCGGCTCGGCCGGCACCTCGGCCGGGTCGTCGTGGAGGACGATGAACGGCGGCACGCGCAGCCCGGTGGCCCGCAGCCGGCTGTAGATCTCGGGCGCGGCGATGCGCGGCAGGGCGAGCTGGGCGACGACCAGCATCGGGTTGGTGCCCGCGGTCGAGCGCAGCGCCTCCTCGCCGTTGGCGGCGGTGAGCACGTCGAAGCCGGCCTGGAACAGGGCCGCGCTGAGGCGCGTCCGCGCCTCCTCCGACCGGTGCGCGACCAGGATGCTCGATGTCGCAGCCATCACTCCCCTCCCCGTCCACAGCCAGCGGTCGGGCGCGCGCCCCGACCCCCCCGACGTTAGCGCGGCCAGGCGCAGGTGACAAGGGTCGGCGGCCGCCGCCCGCCCCCGGCGCCGGCCGGGTCGCCCGGATCCGGAGCGGGGGTGGTAGCATCTCGGTCGCGGACGGACCGCGGACGGACCGGACAGGAGCCGACTGATGGAATGGGTCACGCAACCGGAGGCCTGGGTCGCCCTGGCGACCCTGACCGCGCTCGAGATCGTCCTCGGTATCGACAACATCATCTTCATCTCGATCCTCTCCGGCAGGCTGCCGGCCGAGCGCCGGGCGAGCGCGCGCACGGCCGGCCTGGCCGCCGCCATGGTCACCCGGATCCTCCTCCTCGCCTCGCTCGCCTGGCTGGCCCACCTCGAGAAGCCCCTGTTCTCGGTCGCCGGCCTGGAGGTCACCGCCCGCGACCTGGTCCTGTTCGCCGGCGGCCTGTTCCTGCTCGCCAAGGCGACCTTCGAGATCCACCACAACCTGGAGGGCGAGCACGACCAGCGCGACCACGTCCGGGTCGCGTCGTTCGCCGCGGTGGTCGCCCAGATCATGGTCCTCGACATCGTCTTCTCGCTCGACTCGGTGATCACCGCCATCGGCATGGCCCAGCACCTGCCGGTGATGATCGCGGCGGTGGTTGCGGCGGTGCTGGTGATGATGCTGGCCGCCGGCCCGATCTCCGCCTTCGTCGAGGACCACCCGACGGTCAAGATGCTGGCCCTGGCCTTCCTGCTGCTCATCGGCATGACCCTGGTCGCGGACGCCTTCGGCCGCCACATCCCCAAGGGCTACATCTACTTCGCGATGGGCTTCTCGGTCTTCGTCGAGGTCCTCAACCTGCGCCTCCGCAACCGCCAGCGGCCGCTCCGCCTGCGCCGCCAGCCGCGGCCGCCCCGGCCACGGCACGCGGCCGGGGAGCAGGTGACGGCCGAGGGCTAGGGATCGCCGTGCCGTCGCCCTTCTACCGCGCGAGCCGCGCCGCGCTCTTCCGCCTCCCCCCCGAGGCCGCCCACGGCCTGGCCCTGGCCGGCGCCCGCCTGCTCGGGG
>CAYTJW010000716.1:0-3401 GCA_964438135.1 uncultured Thermoanaerobaculia bacterium | reverse complement strand
CACACCCCAGCCCCCTGCGCTGCCGTCCAACCCGCGAATCGCTCAGGTTAGGTGGTATATTTGGTCAGGGAGGGTCGAGGTGTGCCCCAGCTCCACCTGTACGTCCCGGAGGAGGTCGCGGCAGAGGTCGCCCGCCGCGCTCGGGCTCGCGGCGTCAGCGTCTCGCGCTATCTGGCCGGGTTGATCCAGCGCCAGGTCGGCACGGCCTGGCCGGGGGGGTACTTCGACGAGGTGGTCGGCGGCTGGTCGGGCGAGCCGCTGTCGCGCCCCCCCCAAGGCGAGCTCGAGCCGCGGGACAGCCTGTAGGTGTACCTCCTCGACACCAACGCGTGCATCCGGGTCCTCAACGGGACGTCGGATCGCCTCGTGGCGAGGCTGCGCCACCACGCGCCGGCCGAGATCCACCTCTGCGCCGTGGTCAAGGCCGAGCTCCTGTACGGGGCGCGGAAGAGCTCCAGGCCGGCCGCCAACCTCAGGCTCCTGGACGCCTTCTTCGAGCCCCTGCTCTGCCTACCCTTCGACGACGCCTGCGCTGACCGGTACGGGGTCATCAGGGCCGAGCTGGAGCGGGCCGGGACTCCCATCGGCCCCAACGACCTCATGATCGCGGCGACCGCGGTCGCCCACGACCTCACGCTGGTCACCCACAACGTCGCAGAGCTCTCGCGCGTCGCGGGCTTGCGCCTGGAGGACTGGGAGTAGCCCCCGGCCCAGCGGCTCACCGTCCCGGTGACCTGCCGCCAGCGCCGATCCGCCCGGCGAGCGGTCTCCCCCTCCACCAACTCCCCCCCCCTGGCACGGGACCCCGTCGTGGCTCCCGACGTCGAAGCTGGCGAGGACGATCGGGTGCGAGAGCGCCGCGCGTCCAGCTACCGAGGCTCCTTGCGAGACGCCCGAAATGGGGTAGGCACATCGCGCGACGTCGACGTCCTCGTCGCCATCGGTCGGCCAGTCGGCTTCGACCGCCACACGGACGATCTGCTGTTCCTCGAGGGGATCCTGGACGCCGGCATCGACCTGGTCACGGTGCGGAGCCTCCACAATGAGCCTCGCGCCGAAACCCGAGGCGATCCACGGCGCGTCGGTACCTGCTCCAGCTGACGGACATGGAAGCCGCCCGCAGGGGCGTGGGCCCTGATAGGTGGCCTACCACACCGGCACCTCCCGCCACCCGCGGAACGGGGCCGGTGCGCTCGTGACGAACCTCGGGTCGGAGTAGTCGCGGCTGACCCGGTAGGACCTCAGGGCGCGCAGCCGCTCGAGGAGTTCCTCGCGGGGAAGGGTGTGAAAGGGCCGGCCCGAGGGGGTGGGCCACAGGCGGATGGTGCCGTCGCGGGAGCCAGAGGCGACCCAGCGCCCGTCGGGCGAGACGGCCAAGGCGCTGACCAGCCCCTGATGGCCGAACAGGAGGTGGGGCTCGTCACCGCTGAGGGGACCGACCCGCACGACCCGGTCGTGGCCACCGGTAGCGACGGTGGAGCCGAGCGGACCGACGGCCACTGCCCGGAGGCTGGTGCCGTGCGTGCGGAGCTCGACCCTCGTCCCACGCGCAAGGTCGTGGACCGCGGCGGTCCCTGCATCCTGCGGGCTGGACGACCCACCGGCAAGGGCCACCACGAGGCCGCCGTCCGGGCTCGAGGCGAAACGGCTCACTCCGTCGACGAGAAGCTCGCGAGCCCTGGTCGCCAGGTCCCAGCACCACAGCCGGCCACCGCTCGAGGCGAGCAGCCGGCCATCCGTCGTGAACCGCAGTTGCTGCACGGCCTGGCCGTCGCCGCCGTCGAGCTGAGTGACCTCCCGGGTTGCAAGGTCCCACACCCGGACCACCGCCTCGGTCGGGTCGACCACGCCGCCGCCGGCAGCCACCGTCGCGCCTCCAGGACCGACGGCCACCGACAGCACCCGCCCTCTGAAGAAACCGAGCTCGAAGGGCGGGCTGCCGTCGACCGGCGCGATCAGCACAGCCCCGTGGCCAGTCGTCACCGCCACGAAGCGACCGTCCGGGGAGACGTCCAGCTGGCCGGAGTCGGCGACCGGCCGTTCCACCCGACACAGCTCGCGGCCAGCCTGCCCCGCGTCGGGCGCGAGGGGCCACAGCCTGACCGTGCCGTCGATGGAGGCGGACACCAACCACCTCCCGTCGGGGGCGAAGGCGAGGTGGCTGAGGGGCCCGGTGTGACCCTGCAGCACGTAGCCGTGACGGAGTCTCTCCAGGGGCCACAGGCCAAAGCCGCCGATGCCGCCCGCGCGAGCGAACCACGTGCCGGACGGGGGGAATGCGAGCACCATGCCGGGGCCTCCGGCCCACCCGCCGACGATTCGCAGCGGTTCGGCACCTGGCGGATCGTCCATGCCCCAGACCCACTGCTTGCCGGACTCCTGGGTTGCGACCAGAACGGACCCTGTGGGGTCGAAGGCGAGGTCCCAACACATCGACTCCCGGGCTCCGGGGAAGGTGCGGAGAGGGCGCGAACCATCTCCGGAGAGGGCCCACAGCTGCACGTCGCCGCCCGTGTCCACGGCGGCAACCGAAGAGCCGTCCGGGTGGAAGGCCAGCTGCTCGACCGGGAGGCGGTGCCTGCCGACGGTCCGCGGGCTCGCGCCGCCCCTCTCAGCGACGCGGAGCTCCCCGCCCTCCGCGAGCACCAGCCGCTCACCCGCCGGGTCGAGGGCGGCCGGCCCGGATCCCACGGCAAGGCCCTCGAAGCGTGAAACCCAGCTCGCGTCGACGGTCCACGCGCCGGAGGAAGCGGCGTCGGCACCGGGTCGCCGAACGACCCTCAGCAGCCGCCGCAGGGTCGCGCAAGCCACGGCGTCTCCGGTGTCCAGCACCGGCGTCCAGGTGCCCCGCTCGGGATCGCTCAGCGGAGCCCCGTCCAGGCCCCAGACCTGGAACGTCGCCTCGACCACGCCGATCGAGACCAGCGACCGCGAGTCAGGGGTGAAGCGAACCCACGTCGGCCCCCTCGAGGCATGCCACACGACTGGCTCACCACCGCCCGAGGACCACACGCGCACCGTGCCGTCCGAGTACCCGACCGCCATCCGCGTCCCGTCCGCACTGAAGTCCACGCCGATCGTCGGGTCGGACTCGGTCCACACCACCTGCGGCATGGGCGCAAGCCACAGCGCCTCGAGGACGAAGCGCCGCGCCTCCGCGTCGTCGGCGGTCTCCAGGCTGGCGACGGCGCTGCAGAACGAGCCCACCGGGAAGTACTGGAGGTTGCCCTTGCCCTGCAGGAACAGGTTCTTGGCCGCCACCCGCCTTGACTGGAGCGCGCCACGCCACCACAACCCGGTCATCACCACGGACAGCACGACGGCCAACGCGAAGCCGCAGGAGACCAGTAACCGATCCCCCGGCAGAGCCGGGGGCTTTCGGAAGTGAGCCGCCCAAGGCG
>CAYTJW010000715.1:0-3406 GCA_964438135.1 uncultured Thermoanaerobaculia bacterium | reverse complement strand
GGCCGCGGCGAGCGCGCCAGGTAGACCGCGTGGCGCATGCCGCTCGCGTCCGGCTCGTGGCGCTCCAAGGCGGTGAAGCCCACCCGGCGCAGGCGCTCCTCGAAGCGCGGGTCGCGGTGCTCGGTCCACACCGCCAGCGTGCCGTCCGCGACCAGTGCCCGGCGGGTGGTGGCGAGGGCGGCCCGGCCGTAGAACGGGTGGCGGGGGTCGTCGTTGGCGTCGTGGGTGCCCTGGTAGAGGTCGAGGACGATGGCGTCGAAAACCGGGCCCTGCCGGGCCGCGGCGGCGATGAGGCGGGCCACGTCGGCGACGCGCAGCTCGACCCGGGGGTCGTCGAGGGCGCGGTTGCTCAAGGAGGCCAGCGGCCCCCGGCACCAGTCGGCCACCACCGGGTTGAGCTCGGCCACCACCACCGTTGCTGCGGCGGGTAGCGCGTCGAGCGCCGCCCGCAGGGTGTACCCCATCCCCAGGCCCGCCACCAGCAGGCGGGGCGCGCGGCGGCCGGCCACGGCCGCGCCGGCCCGGCGCCCGAGGTCGACCTCGCTGACCGAGTAGCCGCTGGTCATCAGCACGTAGTGGTTCATGCGGATGACGAAGTCGCCCTCGCCCCGCTCGAGCAGGGTCATGGTCCCCTCGTCGGTCTCCTCGCTGTCGACAACCCGCCACGGCCGCGGCATCGCCGCCGTTGTACCCCATCCCGCCGCGGATGGCGAGACCGGCCCCCGCCTCAGCTCGCCCCGAGCTGGCGGCGGCCGGTCAGCTGCATGACCACGAGCAGGGTCAGGACCGCGCCGACGGTCACGGTCAGGCCGGTGAAGCCCTCGAAGAAGAAGGCGTACGAGAAGCCCACCAGGTAGACGAGCTGGGCTGAGGCCACCTCGACGAAGGCGAAGCGGGCGCCGGCCACCAGCCGCATGTAGGACACGACCAGGCCGACCGAGACCAGCGCCGCGACGACGAACGCCAGGTGCAGCGAGATGTGGTCCACCAGGTAGGCGAGGAGCAGGTGGAAGGCGAAGAAGGCGCAGGCCAGGAGGAAGTAGTTGAAGGGGTGGATGCGGATGTCGCGCAGGGTCGAGACCACCATCACCACGAAGAAGAAGAAGCCGAGCGAGACCGGCGCGAAGAACGAGATCCGGGCCGCCATCGGCCCGGGGTTGAGGCGCTTCGGCATCTCCACGCCGATGCCCGACCCGGAGATCAGGTTGGCGTACTGCCAGGTCAACCGCCAGCCGCCGGCGGTCCGCTCCTTGGCGGTCGGCGACATGGCCCCGTCCGGGAAGTCGAAGCCGTCGAAGTCGGTGGTGGCGGCGAGGCGGAAGTCGCGCGCCTCGGTGATGCCGTCGCCGAGGCTGTACGAGAACCGGTCGAGGCCGTGCGACATGTAGGACACGCCGAGGACGTGCTCGCCCGGGCGCCCGAGGCGGGCCGTCACCACCGCCAGGTCGTCGCCCTCGCGGACCAGCGGCACGGCCTGGCCGTCGAGGGTGAGGCGGAAGTCGTCGTAGATGCCGCCCGCGGACGGGAAGCGGACCTCGGCGCGGAAGTCGCCGGCCGAGGGCTCCGGGACCGTGAAGGCGAAGGTGCCGCCGAAGCGGACCCGGTAGGTCGCGTACCACAGCAGCCCCTTGCGGCGCTGGTCGAGGTCCAGGTCGACCTCGACCGCGCTCGCCGCGAGCGCCAGCGGCTGGCGTTCGACCACCGTCTCGGTGACCGTGCGGGCCTCCCGCCCCCGGTCCTCGCACACCTCCCGGGTCACGGCCCGCGGCACCAGCAGGAACGCCTGCGGCGCCCGCTGCTCGAGCGGCTCTCCCCACAGCTGGCCGACCTTGGCCCGCAGCTGCCGGTCGCTGCGGCGGGTGCGCAGGTCGACGTTCGCCCCCAGCACCACCCAGCCGATGGTGGCCAGGAGGAACACCCCGATCACCGCTGCCACGTGCTTCGCCATCTCATCCCTCCTCGCGCCCAGGGTCGCGCCCGCGTGTGGCGGCGGCGTGGCTCTCGGGTGGAGGGGCCGTGGCAGTGGGGGGCGATTCCGGGCGGGTCAGCGGCGACGGGATTGCCGGTGGCGGGCATCGCTGCTAGCATCGGCCCAGCCATCAGCGAGAGGAGGTCGCCCCATGACCCCGCGACAGGCAACGTCCTCCATCGGCATCCTGGTCGTGGCTGCCCTGCTGTCCTGGGCCTGGGTCGGGCACAGCGACGGCACCCACCCGGTCACGGTGCAGGTCAACGCCAACAACGACGGCAGCCCGGGCGACCTGTGGAACCTCGGCGCCGAGGGCTACCGGAAGTCCGACCCCAACTCGGTGGTGCCGGCGGTGTGCGGTGGCTTCGGGCGGCCGGCCTTCTCGGCCACGGTCGACCAGACCCTGACCGGCGGGCGCTGGCTCCAGGCGACGCTGAGCGGCGGCGCGTTCACGCCCTGCACCTGGGGCGAGGGCTTGCTGTTCCGGTCGCCCACGCCAAGGCTGACCAGCAGCAGCATGATCGTTGACGCCTGGGGCGGGGGCATCGTCAGGTGCACGGCCGACAGCGGCGTCCTCCGCTGCAGCGCCGACAGCGGCTTCACCCTGCAGAGCGGCGTCTTCTACATCCCGACCTGCAGCGAGAGCCCGAGCCACCCCATCGAGTCGAAGCCGTGGCCATTCCAGCTCCAGCCAGGCCTGGACCTGGACGAGGTCGTCACCGTCACGGTCACCGCCAGCTCGGACGGCGTCACCTACACCTCGGCCCCGACCCCGTTCGCCCGGTTCACCCAGCAGTACGTCGGCTGCGTCCACCGCCGGACCGAGGAGATCCTGGACCCCAACACGCCGGGATTCGGCGGCGCCATCTACGACACCTCGGCCGGGATGGTGGTCTACAACCGACAGGTCACCGACACCTCGGACCCGAATGCCGTCACCTGCCTGCAGGGTGCGCCCGACTCGCAGTCCTACGTCGACACCTTCGCCCTCACCGGCTACCCCTACTTCAAGTTCCTGCTCGCCGGAAAGCAGCAGGCCGCGATCCAGGAGGTGCAGGCGAACGGGGTCACGGTTGCCTACGACCCGCAGCTGGGGGGGTGGCCGCACACCGCCACCGAGCCGAACGCGGTCACGTACTACTGGCGCGTCGACGAGGTGACGCCGGCCAACCCGGTGGCCTGGGGCGGCGAGGTGTGGAGCTACAAGGCCACCGACCCGGGCTTCAGCGAAGCGCTGCAGGACCTGGCGCCGCTCGCGCCGACCTCGCTCGGCCGCTGGGCGGAGGCCGGCGCACCGGATCCCTGCACGCCGGGCGGCACCACCACCTGCCTCAACCTCGGCCGGTTCGAGGTCCAGGTCCAGTGGACCGACCACCAGGGCCACACCGGCAGCGGCCAGGTGGTGCCGTGGGCGTCGGCGGACTCGGGCCTGTACTG
>CAYTJW010000714.1:0-3408 GCA_964438135.1 uncultured Thermoanaerobaculia bacterium | reverse complement strand
CCCCCGCCACCGCCGGGCCGGACCACGCCGGCGGGACCGGCGCCGCCGGCCGCTCGTAGGGGGGGATGAGGGAGCACGCGGACAGCCCCAGGCCGAGGGCCACGGCGACGAGCCTGCTGGCGTTCATGTCAGCTCCCCTCCCCCGCCCCCGCGGCCACCGCGGCCGGCGCCTCCGCCCCGCCCCGCCGCTGCCGGCCGAACAGCTGCACGACCAGGACGAAGAAGAGCGGGATGAAGAAGATCGCCAGGAAGGTGCCGGTGACCATGCCGCCCAGGACGCTGGTGCCGATGGCCTTCATGGCCCCGGCGCCGGCGCCGGAGGCGACGGCCAGGGGCAGGACGCCGAAGCCGAAGGCGAGCGAGGTCATGACGATCGGCCGCAGCCGCAGCTTCGCCGCCTCGAGGGTCGCCTCGAGGAGCCCCATCCCCTGGCCGATGTGGGTGGTGGCGAACTGGACGATGAGGATGGCGTTCTTGGTCGTCAGGCCGAGCACCGTCAGCAGGCCGATCTGGAAGTAGACGTCGTTGGCCATGCCCCGGGTCGAGGAGGCGAGGACGCCGCCGATGACGCCGAGCGGCAGGGCGAGCATGACCGAGAGGGGGAAGGTCCAGCTCTCGTAGAGCGCGGCCAGGACGAGGAAGATCACCAGGATGGAGAAGGCGTACAGGAGCCCGGCCTGGGACTCGGACATCCGCTGCTGGTAGGACAGCCCGGTCCAGTCGGAGCCGACGCCCTGGGGGAGCCGGCCCATGAGCTCCTCCATGGCCAGCATCGCCTCGCCGGTCGAGTGGCCGGGCGAGGCCTCGCCCTGGATGTTCATGGCCGGGAAGCCGTTGTAGCGCTCGAGGCGGGGCGAGCCGTAGACCCAGCGGCCGGTGGCGACCGCGGAGAGCGGCACCAGCCGGCCCTGGCGGTTGCGGACCTGCAGCCGCTCGAGGTCCTCGGGGAGCATGCGGAAGGGGGCGTCGGCCTGGGCGTAGACGCGCTTGACCCGCCCCCCCTGGACGAAGTTGCCGAGGTAGGCGCTGCCGAAGGCGGTGGAGACGTAGCTCTGGATCGAGGGGACGGAGACGCCGAGGGCGCCGGCCTTCTCCCAGTCGACGTCGACCTTGAACATCGGCACGTCGGCCATGCCGTTGGGTCGCACCCGCGCCAACCGCGGGTCGGAAGCGGCCATGCCGAGGAGCTGGTACAGCGCCTGGGTGAGCTTCTCGTGGCCCAGCCCGCCCCGGTCCTGGAGCATGAGGTCGAAGCCGGTCGCCACGCCGAGCTCGGTCACCGCCGGCGGCGGGAAGGTGTAGACGACCGCGCCGCGGATGCCGGCGAGGGCCCGCATGGCCCGGCCGGCGACCGCCGGGGCGCGCAGGTCGGTCCGGTCGCGCAGCTCCCAGTCCCTGAGCTTGACGAACGCCAGGCCCTGGTTCTGGCCGCGGCCGGCGAAGCCCATGCCGGTGAGCGCCAGGCACGACGCCACGGCCTCGGGCTCGTGGGCCTCGAAGTAGCGCCGCACCTCGCCCATGACCGCCCCGGTCTGCTCCAGGGTGGAGCCGGCGGGGAGCTGGACCATGGTCAGCAGGGTGCCCTGGTCCTCGTCGGGGAGGTAGCCGGTCGGCATGCGCAGGTAGAGGAAGCCCATCAGGGCGACGATGAGCAGGAAGACGACGACGTAGCGCGCCGTGCGGACCAGGATCCGCGCCACTGCCGCCACGTACAGGTCGCGCAACCGGAAGAACAGGCGGTCGAAGGCGAGGAAGAACGGGCGCAGCAGCCGGAAGCCGGTCTCGGCGGCCTCGTGCCCCTTCGCCACCGGCTTCAGGAGCGAGGCGCACAGGACCGGGGTGAGGACCAGGGCGACCACCACCGACAGCAGCATGGAGGCGATGACGGTGACCGAGAACTGGCGGTAGATGATGCCGGTCGAGCCGGGGAAGAACATCATCGGCGCGAACACCGCCGACAGGGCGAGGCCGATGCCGACCAGGGCGCTCTGGATCTGGCCCATGGACCGCCGCGTCGCCTCGAAGGGCGGCAGCCCCTCCTCGCCCATGATCCGCTCCACGTTCTCGACCACGACGATGGCGTCGTCGACGAGCAGGCCGATGGCGAGGACCATGGCGAACATGGTCAGCATGTTGATGGAGTAGCCGAGCAGGCCGAGCACGCCGAAGGTGCCGAGGATGACCACCGGCACGGCGATGGTGGGGATGAAGGTGGCGCGCAGGTTGCCCATGAACAGGTACATGACCAGGAAGACCAGGACCACCGCCTCGAGCAGGGTCTTGAACACCTCGTTGATCGCCACGCGGATGAACGGGGTGGTGTCGAAGGGGTAGATCACCTTCATGCCGGCCGGGAAGTAGCGGGACAGCTCCGCCATCCTGGCCTTGATCCGGTTCGCGGTGTCGAGGGCGTTGGCGCCCGCCTCCTGGCGGATGGCGAGGCCGGCGGCCGGCTGGCCGTTGTAGGTGGCCAGCATGTCGGGCAGCTCGTTGCCGAGCTCGGCCCGGCCGACGTCGCGCACGCGGACCACCGACCCGTCGGGGTTGGTGCGCAGCGGCACGGCCGCGAACTCCTCCGGGGTCACGAGCAGCGACTGGACCAGGATCGAGGCGTTGAGGCGCTGGCCCGGCACGGCCGGGGCGCCGCCGAGCTGGCCGGCCGAGACCTCGACGTTGTAGGCCCGCACCGCCGCCACCACGTCCTCCGAGGTCATGCCGTACTTGGTCAGGCGGTCGGGGTCGAGCCAGATCCGCATCGAGTAGCCCGAGCCGAAGGTCTGCACCTCGCCCACCCCGGGGACGCGGGACAGGGGCGACTCGATCTGCGACACGGCGTAGTCGTTGAGGTCGGCCTGGTCCATGCTCCCGTCCTCGGACGTGAGGCCGACGATGATCAGGTAGTTGCGGGTCGACTTGTTGACCGTGACCCCGCGCGCCTGGACCACGTCCGGCAGCGACGGCAGGGCGAGCTGGAGCTTGTTCTGGACCTTGGCCCAGGCGAGGTCCGGGTCGGTGCCGGGGGCGAAGGTGAGCTCGATCGTGGCGCTGCCCGAGGAGTCGGCGGTGGAGTGCATGTAGAGCATCTGGTCGAGACCGGTCATCTTGGTCTCGATCATCTGCACCACGCTGTTCTCGACGGTCTCGGCCGACGCCCCGGGGTAGAGGGCGTTGATCCCGATCGTGGGCGGGGCGATGGGCGGGTACTGCGAGATCGGCAGGTTGTAGATGGCGAGGGCGCCGCCGAGCATCATGGCGATGGCGACGACCCAGGCGAAGACCGGCCGCTCGAGGAAGAAGGCGGACATGGCGCGCCCCCCCTACTCGCTCGTGGCGGCCGGCGCGGCCCCGCCGCCGGCGGCCGCGAACGGCACCGCCGCGACGGCGTCGCCGGGCCGCACCCGCTGCAGC
>CAYTJW010000713.1:0-3409 GCA_964438135.1 uncultured Thermoanaerobaculia bacterium | reverse complement strand
GCCCGCCGTGTCGCCGCTGGCCCGGCTGGGGCGCGCCGCCCGCCACGCGCCGCCGCTCGCACTGACCCTCCTCGCGCTGGCGCTGGCGCGCTCCCACTTTCACGCCGAGACCGCCGGCTCGTCGTCCTTCTCGCTCGGCGCCGACCGTCTCTACTGGCTGGTGCGGGGGGCAACCGGGGTCTTCTCCTGCCGCGGCTCCCACGACGTGCTCCACGGCCTGCTGAGCGTCGGCAGCAACGTCCCCGGCGGCTCCCCGGCCCTCCACGCCATCGTCCTCGGCTGGGTCGCGGTCGGGCTCGGCGGTCTCGCCGCCGTGCTGGCGCTCTGCCGCCGCCCCGGTCTCAAGCTGCTCGCGGTCTGGCTCGCCCTCCAGCTCGGCGCGACCGCGGCCTTCGTCCCCTTGAGCCACCGCCACTGCTTCCCGGCCGCGGTGCCCGGTTGCCTGCTGGTGGCGTTCGCGGTGGTGGCAGGGGCGCGCCGGCTGGCGCGGTGGTCGGGCACCCCCCACCTCGAGTGGCTGGCCACCGCGACCGTGGTGGCGCTGCTGCTGGCCGGCGCGCAGCGGGACCTGCAGGCGGCGGCCGAGGTGTGGGGCCGCGCCACGGCCGCCAACCGCGAGGTCGTCGCCGTGGCCGGCGCGGCCGTTGCCGACCGCCCGCAACCGGTGACGCTGACCCTCGTCAACATACCGGCTGTCTTCGCCGCGCGGGGGATCGGCGCCTTCGCCTTCTCGAACGGCCCAGCTCCAGCTCCTCCGCCTGCCCGCCTGCGCCGGGGTCGACCTGCGGACGACCGACTCACCGCCGCGGCCCGGGGCGTGGGCCAACGGCAGCCGGCAGGTGACGCTGCCGGCGCTGCTCGAGATGGTCGCCGACCCGCACCGGTTGGTGCTCACCTACGACCCCGGGCAGCGGCGGGTGCGCCAGCTCACCCCGGCCAGCTGGCACGCCCCGACCGCCTACACCCCGGAGTCCGCCCGCTACCTCGACTGGAGCCGCGGCACCCCGCCGTCCCTCCTGGTCGCCGCCGGCACTGCCCTCGCCCTGCCCCTCGAGGCGCCGCAGGCGTCCCCGTGGCTCGCCGTCCGCCACCGCGAGGACGCCACCACCGCCTTCGTGGTCGAGGCCGACGGCCGCCGGGTCCTGGTCCGGACGCCGCTCCGGGGCCGGCCCGGTCGCTGGGTGGTCGCCAGCGCGCCGCTGCCGCCGCCCGGGCCGGGCGCTCCGGTGACCGTACAGGTGCGGGCGATGGCCGACCTCGAGGTCGCCGCGGTCTTCGCCTATTCCCCTCTTGCCGTCTTCACCCCGGCCGCGGCCCCGCACTTGCCGTGGCTCGAAGCGGTCGAGTCGGCGCTGGTGGTGGAGGGCGAGGCCCTGCTGCCGCTCGCGACCGGCGGACGGGCCCCGCCGGCCGAGGTCCGGCTCGAGCTCCTCGCCGAGCCGGGCCGCGACGCCGTCCTGGCCCTCGGGGACGAGTGCCTGGTCGCGTCCTTCGCCGACCGGGCGCGCCCGGGCTGGGATCAGCTCCGCCTCCCGCTCGGCGACCCCTCCGGGGTGGCGGTCCTGGCGATCCGCTCGACCGGCCCGCTGCCCGTGCTCGCCCGCCGCATCGCCGTCGGGCCAACAGCTGCGCCCACCGCCGGCGGCGGCGGCACCCCCGTCCGCGCCGCTACTCCTTCACCGCCGGGATGAGCTCGCCGTCGCCGGTGCGCTGGTCGACGTTGGAGGCGTAGGCAAAGACGCGGCCGCCGCTCTCCACCTCCACCAGGGCCATGGCCCGGGCGTAGTCGCCGGCCAGGCCGAGGGCCTGGAACGCCCGGTTGACCTGGTAGTTCTGGTACGGGGCGAGGTCGAAGGCCTGCTCGGCCAGGGTGGTGACGGAGCCGTCCTCCCCGACCCCCTGGAGGGCGAGGCGGACCGTGGTGGCGACGCCGTCCAGCTCGGTGAAGCCGATGTTGCAGCGCATGGTCGAGGTGCTCTTGACCTTCAGCAGGCGCCCGACCTCGCCGGCCGCCAGCAGGTCGCCGGCCGCCAGGGCCGGCATGGCCTGGCCGAAGGTGCCGGCCTCGCTCAGGTTGTAGGTCCGCGAGCTGACGAACACGCCGCGCGGGCTGTAGACGTGGAGGGCGCCCTTGCCGTCGCCGGCGGCCGGGAACAGGCTCGCGACCACGTCGTGGTGGGTCAGCTGGGCCCCGGCCGGCACCACCGCGTCGGTGCGGAACAGCTCCCCGCTGTCGACCGGGTGGTACTCGAAGTACACCCGCTGGCTCTCGGCGAACGGGTTCATGACCCACACGTCGCTGCGCCAGGTGGTGCCCTCGGCGCCCGGCTGGCGGGCCACGACCGCCAGCAGCAGCTCGGCCGGGGGCAGGCTGGCCGTCTCGGCGACGACCACGTTCTGGGTGCGGAAGGCGCTGCCGAAGGCGGACGAGGACACCACCAGCGTGACCGGGTAGGTGCCGGCCTCGGCGTAGGTGTGGACCGGGCTCTGCTCGGAGCTCGACTCGCCGTCGCCGAACCGCCACGACCACGAGGTCGCGTCGGCGGAGGAGAGGTTGGTGAACTGCACCGGCTCGCCGGCCAGGGGGGCGTCGGGCGACCAGTCGAAATCCACCGTCTGCGCCACCTTGGGCCGCTCGACCCGGCCGCGCGGCGGGGCGGGGAGCGGCGCCGCCGCGGCCCGGCCGGCGACGATCTCCGCCTGCGCGGGGTGGAGCGCGTCGACGGTCATGGCGTCGCCGGTGGCGGAGTCGACCACCGAGGCGACGGCCACCACCTGGCCGCCGGACTGCACCTCGAGCTCCGCGTAGGCGTCCTCGAGGTCGCCGAAGCCGAGGGTGAGGAGGCGGGCCTGGGTCTTGGCCAGCGCCGGCACGGTCATGGTCGTGTCCCCCACCACCGAGCCGTCGGCCCGGTGCAGGGTGACGAGGACCTCGGTGGCGTCCCCTGCCACCTCCTGCAGGACGACGTTGGAGCGGAACGCGTCGTCCTCGGACAGGCCGATGAGGTAGGCCTGGTCGCCGACGCCGATGGCGCGGCTCATGCCCACGCCGCCCAGGAACTGGCCGTAGGTGCCCTCGGGCTGGTCGTTGAAGGTGCGCGTGACGAGCATGACCGGCTGGTCGGCGGTGGCCTGGATGCTGCCGTTCGAGTCGACCCCGAACAGCTCCTCGACCAGGTTGGCGAAGAAGCGGGCGCCGCCGGGCGCGAGCGACAACGGCCCCGCCTCGAGCGGCTGGCCGGGCTGGCTGTCGGCGACGAAGCGGAGCGTGACCTCGGCTGCGCTCGGGCCCGGGTTGTGGAGCATGCCCTCGCTGACCCAGAACGTGGTGCCGACGCCGCCCTGGCCGCCGAGCGCGGCCGGCACGGCGACCCGCGTCGAGCTGGCGCCGCAGCGGCCGGTCTGCTCG
>CAYTJW010000712.1:0-3409 GCA_964438135.1 uncultured Thermoanaerobaculia bacterium | reverse complement strand
GATCCGGGCCGGGTCCGCGTCGGCGCCGAGGACCAGGTCCGGCGCCACGAAGTAGAAGAAGTGGGTGGCGTGCGACTGGATCAGCTGGCCCATGTGCATGAGCTCGCGCAGCAACCGACCGGCCGGCGGCGGCTCGAGGCCGAGGACGGAGTCGCAGGCCTTGACCGAGGCGAGGCTGTGGCTGACCGGGCAGATGCCGCACACCCGCGCCGTCAGGAGCGGCATGTCCCACAGCATCCGCCCCTGGCAGAGGGTCTCGAAGCCGCGGAAGACGGTGGCGTGGAAGCGGGCGTCCTCGACCTCGCCCCGCTCGTCGAGGTGGATCGTCACCTTGCCGTGGCCTTCGACCCGGGTCACCGGGTTGATGGTGATCACCTTACTCATCGGCGTCTCCTTGGCGGACGGAGGGCCAGACCGACGCCGGCAGGGCGAAGCCGTAGCCGAGGCCGACCGGGTCGTCGAGCAGGCTCAGGGCGCCCGCCGGCAGCACCGAGGCCACCGCGTCCAGCCACTTGCTGCCCTGCTCGACGGCCCGCGGCGTCGGGCCCATGCACCCGCGGCAGGGCATGTTGGCGCGCATGCAGGCGCCGCCGCAGCCCTCGCGGGTGGCCGGGCCGAGGCACGGCACCCCCTGCTCGACGAAGCAGCGGACCGGGTCGACCTCGTCCAGCTCGAACACGGCGCTGACGTTCTCGGCCACGAACTCGTAGGCGTTGGTGAGCATGACGCGGTGCTTGCGGGGGCACTCGTCGCACAGGTTGCGGCCCCCCAGCTGCGGCACCCGCCCCTCGAGCAGGTCGGCCAGGGCACGGCCGAGGAGCGCCGTCGGCGGCGGGCAGCCGGGGACGTAGGCGTCGACCGGGACCACCGCCGCCAGCGGCTTCACCGCCGGCTCCAGCAGGGGCACGTCCTGCCACGCCGGCATGCCGGCGCTCTCGGTGCCCTCGGCCTCGACGAACGAGCGCCGCAGCACGCTCGCCGCCGGGTGCAGGTTGCGCAGCCCGGGGATGCCGCCGAAGCAGGCGCAGGTGCCGAGGGCCACCAGCGTGCCGGCCCGCTGCCGCAAGGCCAGCAGCTCCTCCCGGTCGGCGTCGGTCGAGACCCCGCCCTCGACCAGGACCAGGTCGGCGTCCGGGCAGTGCTTGGCGTCGACCAGGGGGGGGCAGGACACCAGCTCGACCCGGCCGAGCAGCTCGAGCAGCGCCGGCCCCAGGTCGAGCAACGACATGTGGCAGCCCGAGCAGCCGCACAGCCAGGCGGTGGCGAGCCGCTTCTTCATCTCCGGCCTCCTTCGAGCGCCGCCGAGAACTCGGTCAGGACCGTCGCGCAGCGCTCGCCCTCGTGGGGCGAGATGTCCATGATCAGCAACCGCTCCGGGTCGACGCCGCGGGAGCGCAGCACCTCGCGCAGCAGCACCACCCGGCGGTCGAGGTAGAGGTGGCCGACGACGTTGTGGCAGGTCCCCTCGCGGCAGCAGCCCAGCACCACCCCGTCGAAGCCGGCGGCGAACGCGACCAGCACGTGCTGGGTGTCGACCCGGCCGCCGCAGGTGACCTCGAGGGGCAGCACGCCGAGCGGCGTGGGGAAGCCCTGCATGCTGGCGTTGTCGAGGGCCCGGTAGGCGCAGCCGGCGCAGAGCATGGCCAGCACCTGCGGCCGCCCTTCGACCCGGAAGCCGGACAGGATGCGGATCGCGTGCGCCAGGTGGTCGGTGGGCGAGGTGAGCAGGTCGCGCGCCCCGGCCGGGCAGGCGACCACGCAGTTGCCGCAGCCCCGGCAGAGGTGCTCGTCGACCACCGAGGTGGCGGCGACGGTGTCGACCTTGGCGGCGCTGAAGGCGCACACCTTGATGCAGGTGCGGCACAGGCCGCAGTCTTCCGGGGCGACGCGCGAGGTCGTCACCGGGTGGGTCACGAACGGCCGGCGCAGGAAGCCGAGCAGCTCCAGGGCCGCGACCGCCCCCCGCATCGCCTGCTGCCGCAGGTGCTCGGCGTCGCTCGCGTCGGCGGCTGACGGCGGCGCCACCGTCACCCCGGGGCTGGCCGTCCGCACCGCCATGGTGTGGCGGTTGCGGCCCATCGGCCGGCCCTCGAGGTCGGCGTCGACGTGCAGCAGCGGCCACAGCCTGACGAACGAGGCGAAGTCGCGGTCGACCGCGACCAGGATGCCGCCGAAACGCTCCTCCCTGACGGCCCCGTCCTGCTCGAGGGTGACGGCGTAGTCGCCGGCCCAGCCGCGCACGTCCAGGATCTCGGTCCGGAGCAGCACGGTCGCCAGCGGGTGGCGCTTCACCGTCGAGCGCGCCAGCGCCAGCTCGTCGGCCTCGAGCGGCGTCCAGCCCCAGCTCTGCCCCCGCCCGATCAGCGTCACCCGCAGCCCGTGGTCGAGCAGGCGGTAGGCGGCGCTGACCGCGGCGCTGCCCACGCCCAGGACCAGCACGCGCTGCCGCGGCGGCACCTCGACCACCTCCACCCGCGGCTTCTCCCGCACCGCCGCCAGCGCCGCCTCGACCAGGACCCGCGCCTTGGCCGCGAGCGCCGCGGGCGGCGCGCCGGGGTTGGCGAGGCTGCAGTGCTCGCGCAGGTTGGCGTGGACGACGAGGTTGGGGTTGACGCCGGCCGCCTCCAGCTCGCCGAGGAAGCGGCGGCCGCCGAGCATGTCGTTGTACCGCTCGGGCGAGCAGGCGGCGAAGACGACCGCGTCGAGGTCCGCCTCCCGCACCACGGCGTGAATCCGCTCCCACGCCTCGGCGGAGTGCAGGCCGTCGAGCACCTCGATGCGCTCGGCGGCGCCGGCGAAGCCCGCCGCCAGCCGGTAGGCGTCGACGTGCCGGCCGGGGATGCACGGTGCGGCGCACAGGAACAGGCCCACCCGCCGGCGGTCGTCGGGCCGCTCGCCGCCCCTGACCGCCCCACCTCTCGTCAATGCTTCAGCCGAGGCCATCGACCCCTCCCCTCCGCGATCGCGGCGCCACGTCCCGAGCCAACGCACCGATCATACCTGCCAGGTCCGGTCGGGTCGAGGCGGCCGCCTCACCCCCCGCCGCGACGGCCCCGCCCACCCACGCCCGCACCACCTCGGCCAGCTCCCGCGGCCGCTCCATCGGCACAAGGTGACCGGCGCCGGCCACCTCGACCAGATGAGCCCCGGGCCCCTCGCGCAGGGCCCGGGCGGCCGCCGCCGGGACGAACGTGGTCGACCGCTGGCCGCGCACCAGCAGGGTCGGCGACCGCAGGCGGCGCAGGACCGGCCAGGGGTCGGGCGGCGTGGTCTCGAACACCCGCGCCTCCCACTCCCGCGGGTAGCGCAGCGCCACCCCTCCGGGCACGGCCGCCGTCGCCGCCGCGACGTAGTCGCCCACCGCCTCCGGCGGCCAGCCGGCGAACGCGGGCGCACGCGACCAGGCGGC
>CAYTJW010000711.1:0-3410 GCA_964438135.1 uncultured Thermoanaerobaculia bacterium | reverse complement strand
CCGCGAAGCTCCTCGACCTCGTGGATCGCCGCGATCAGGAACCCGTCGAGTGAATCAAGGTACTTGTGTGCGTCTGTTGCTTCCACGACACCAACTACGGCCGTCACCTCCAACCAGGCTCGGAACTCGTCCGCGTTCCTGCTTCCGGTCAACTCGGCCCAAGCCGCCTCCAAGGCCAAGAGTAGCTGAGCCAGAGGACTACGTGCTTCGCCTTCGGCCAACAGACGGCCCGCTGCAGCTGTTTCCTCAACACTCGCGACCAATTGTCGATAGCCCTCTCGCTGTCGATCCCGCCGAGGCCACCTTCGACCGAAGCGGTCGACGGTGGTCGTCGGCTCAGAAAGCATGACGAGGGCGCTTCCCTCCGTTGCGACACCGGGCCTTCCTGCTCGACCGACGAGATTTGTGAACTCCCGGAGCGTCAGGACGCTCTCGCCACGGAATACACTCGGAAGCAAGAGAAAGTTGATGGGGATGTTGACACCCTCGGACAGCGTCGATGTGGCGACTACTACTCGCGCGTAACCGCGGTCGATCGCCACCTTAAGCCGTCTCGCAAGCAATGCTGGCATCTGACCGTGATGGACAACGACGCCTCTCTCGAGAAGACGATACTCCACTGACTCGACACCGAAGTAGTCCGCAGCACTCGCCAAGCACCGCGACCACAGACTCGGCTCGTCAGGGATCTGCCGGTAGTTGGGTAAGGAGTCCTCAGGCCATCGGTCAAAGAGGTCCACGCAGGTTGCGGCAAAGGCATGAACACCTTGAGTGAGCGAAATGAGAACTGAGGGTTTTGAGTCGTCGGTTCGCTCGGCGGCGAGGTGTAGCGCCGCCCAGAGAGTGGGGGCGCGCATGCGCACCTCCGGCCCATCGGTCGCCGCAATGCCGCCAGGCACACCGGGGAAGGGGCGGGGAACGAACGGCGTTTCTGGTGTCCGCTCTGCGCGGAACCTCAGCGAACGTCCGTCCATCAGATCGTAACGAATCGTGAACTGACCCCCGCTGCGTACCTCCAGTCGGCCGAGCATTTGCCGTGTGCTACGGTAGGTCGAAGTCGTCGCGTCCGCTTCCCGATCGCCGCCAATCCAACGAGCGAGGGCCGGCGCAGCACCTGCTGCCACCGCAGAAAGAGCAACCACTCTGAACCCGTGTTCCTCCCTGGCTCGCAGCAAGCGGGCCCCCAGTTGCTCCAGGCATAGGGCCCGAGACCCGCCGTCTAGAATATCTGCAGGGCGAGTCGGATCGTGTTCCACCATGTGGGCCTCGTCCACAACGACGAGTCGCACACGGCTGAGGAAGAGCACGCCGAGATAGCGCAGTAGCGCGTCTGCCTTCTCGAACGTACAGACAACGACGGTCGGTCTCTCAGTCTGCACCCACACGTCTGTCGGTCCCCAATCCAGGCCGCCATAGAGCCCGGTCAGGACTACTGGTTCTGCCGAGATCCCGCGGAGGTCACGGGCCAGTCGCGCTTCAACCTCACTTGCCAGTGCCCGCGAAGGCACCAGGTACAGGACTAAGTTCCCGGCCGTCTCCGCTCTGGGCTGTCGTTGCGGCGCTTCGGTGCCGAACAACGCCTGCACAATTGCCAGCGTCGCGATGGTGGTCTTTCCCGAGCCTGTCGGCGTGCACAGAGCGAACGAGTCATTGGCCCGCAGTCGCGAGATGCCCTCCGCCTGCGCCGGCCAGACCAGTGCCCTGTTATTGAGGAACGCGGAGCGGGCGAAATGGTGCAATGCTTGGGCCGCGGTGAGGCTAGAGGACTCGCCGAGACGGGCAACGTGCGGCCAGAGTGAAGAGTCGACGAACCGGCGACAACTCGCGGCAGTCAGCATGGCGAGGAGGTGGGAGTACGGATCCTGGCTGTGGAGAAAGCCCTCGGCAAGGTGCTCAAGCTTAGCGACTGCGCGGGACGTGATGGCGTCGTCGCCGGTCCGAAGGTAGTGGCAGACGCTTCCAATACACCTCACCACCTGACGCAGTGCACTTACCGATAGGCCGTCGGGATTCGCCTGCTCTGCAAGTGCCCCGTCTTGTTGGATGTCATTGCGCCAAAACGCGCGAGTTGCCTCGATGGCGGCGGGGAAGTCACCACGCAGGAACTCGCGAAGTAGCACCGAAGATCCGTCATGGTTCGAGACGCTTCGCAAGGCGCCTAGCGCCATGGCGGGAAAGCCGGCCGTCTGATAGGCGGCGGCAGCAAGAAGGTGCAGGGGTGCGCCATGGGGCCTCAATTCGGGTTGCGAGAGCCACTCAAGGATTTCCGCGGCCCTCTTGAATCCAGCCTGCCACCCGCCGTCGGGGGCAGTCCGTTTTTCGAGGATGGCGCACTCAAGGAGGAGTATGGCCTCGTCTAACCTGCCCGAAAGGTCTGAGCTGCCGAAAGAGGCGAGACCCTCTCCTCCCATCTCAAGGCGAAGGCGCTGACTGTAGAGTTTGGCCTGCGGTTCAGTAAGCGTTGCGGCGGCCAGTCGCCTCCGGACTTCGCGTGCGACTGCGACGGTTGCTGCATCTGCCATTACCGGCCTCGGTAGACAGTGTCGATGAGTGCGGCCAGCTCTCCGAGCTGGAACTCCAACCCTTCGAGTTCCCGGCTCGCCGTGTAGGCGGGATGCGGAGTTGTCGGCATCCACGAGGCGCGTCGCACTGGAATACCGCCACACGCATACGACACTGCGTCACGACGCCGTACACTGCGACCCATAGTCGCGTACGCCACAACTAGGGCCTTCTGCCACTTGTGTGCGAGCGGAGTGTCGTAGTCCTCGAGAATTTCGATCAGTTCGCGGATACCGGACGGGCGAGAGCTGCCCGCCGAGAGCTTCTGATGCGCCTCCGTTACACTGCCAGCTCGATGTGCGGTGACGCACTTCGCCTCAAACACTACCACGTCGGTGATTGCATCTGCGGTGTTCAGGCGGAACGCCAGTCCGTCGTCTCCGGTGCGACCTGGCCGAACCTCGGTCTCGGCATCTCGGTCGAAGCTCTGGCCCGTCGCCAGGCGTTCGTTTATCGAGTCGAGGTGTTGGAATTCCTGTACGTGAAACCGGAAGAGAAACGCGGGAATCGCCCAATCGGTGTGGCCATGCGCTCCCCAATGCTCAATCGCTATCGCTCCAAGGATTTCACCAAGGTAGCCCTGCAGAGTGATCTGATGCAACCCGCCGGGGTAATTCCGAGCCGGATCGTCTACCTCTCGAAAGGGTGAGAGGCTATCCTCTAAACCACGCCGCAATCGATTGCGCGCGTCGTCGAGGGCCTCCTCGATGTACCAGACAAGCTCTGGTGCGATGCTGGCGAGGCATGCCCTGTTCTCGCGCCACACCCTTAGCCGGTACCGAGCGTCACCAGCCGGGACCGCCAGTTCGGGGAGCCAGGCGTCGAGCAGATGCTGGGGCAACCGTCGA
>CAYTJW010000710.1:0-3414 GCA_964438135.1 uncultured Thermoanaerobaculia bacterium | reverse complement strand
GCGACCTCGAACGGGGCGCCGTCCATCCTCTCGAACGCCGTCGCCACGTCCTCAGCGCCGAGGCCGCGGCGGGCGGTCTCGGCCGAGCGACCGTCGCGGCCGGCCTCGGCCGGGGTAGGCAGGGGCAGAACGCGGTCGAGCCACTGCTCGCGGCCGGCCCACAGGCTCAGGACCCCGACTGCGGCGGTGCCGATCCCGCCGGGGACGGCGACGATGCCGTCGAGCTCGTGCCAGGCCCGCTCTTCGACCAGCTCCCGCACGGCGCCGAGGTCGAGGCCGAGGGTGCGCCGGTCGGTCACCGCCCACAGCCGATCCTCGCCCTGGGGCACCAGCGCCTGCAGGGTCTCCACGCGGTCGGGGTCGGTGTCCTCGTTCCAAGGCCGCGCGAGCTGGAGCGCCGCCGCAACCGCGACCACGCCCAGCGCCCTGGCCGACACCTCGTCGGCCCCCTCGAGCCAGGCGAGCAGCTGGCGGTTCAGGAGCGGCGGTCGGGCCAGGCAGTACCGGGCGACGCCGCGGGGGAGGTCGACCGCCAGGGCGGACTGGCGGCCGCGGGCGGCGAGGAGCCGGCCGCCGAGCCGGAGCCAGTGCTCGCCGCCCCAGATGGCGCTGGGCGCGTCGAGCGGCTCGCCCAGCCGCTCCGGCCTGCGCCCTGGGGCCCAGGCGAAGCGGTGCAGGGTCTCGCCGGGGAGGGTGGCGAAGAGCGCCAGCTCGCCGTCGGCGGGCCCGAGCACGCCGTGGCGCACGGCGCCGACGCCGGGGAAGTGGTCGGAGACCGCGAGCGCCGGCGACAGCAGGACCTCGACCGCCTCCCCGTCGCCGTCGCGTCGGAGCCCGAGCAGGCCCAGCGAGGTGCCCCGGTCGCAGGCGAAGAGCAGGTGCGGCCCGTGCGCGTCGAGGATGCAGGACCTCTCCGGCAGCGGCAGGGTGTCCCGCAGCGAGCCGCCGCGGTCGAAGCGGAGCAGCAGCTCGCCGTGGAGGAGCAGGGCGCGGCCGTCGCCGCAGGGGGCGCACTGGACCTCGTCCACCGGCCAGCGGCCGCCGTCGTGCGCCTTCCCGGGGCGCGAGCCGAGCAGCCGCGCCGGCAGGTCGGACACCAAACGCCACGCGGGCACCTCGGCGCCCAGCTCCACCTCGAGCAGCTGGCGGCGGGTCGCCATCACCAGCCGCCCCCCGTCCCCGCTCGGCGCCACCACCCGCGGCCAGGTGTCGTCGCCCTCGAGCGACCGCACCACGACCTCGCCGGTGATCAGCTCCGCCAGACGCAACCCCGCCACGGTGCAACCTCCTGGCGCCGCCCTGGGCGCGTCGCCCCCCAGTCGCACCAGGATGGACCTCCAGGCGGCCCAGGACGGGCCGGAACCGACCCGCGCCGACGGACCGAGCCGGGTTGCATCGGTCGGGCGAGCGGTGGGGGAGGCGTGCCCTGCCGAGCACCGCACGGCCTGGTCGGGCTCGGCCGGCTTGACGGCCATCGAGCGCCTCCCGGAGGCCGTCATTGCGAGCCCGGCGCAGCCGGGCGTGGCAATCCCGAGCAGCAGGGAGCGCCTCGTCCTCCGAATGGGATCGCTTCGCCGGCGGCCTACGGCCGCCTGCTCGCGATGACGGGTTCGGAGTGCGTCTCATGAGAAGACGTGTCGACAGGCCCAGGTGCGGCATTGCCGAGTCACGGTCGCGGTCCGGGCCGCATCCCGACCCCGCGCAGCCGCAGCCGCCGCTCGGAGGTTAGCCTTCCAGCCTCGTGCTATGCTGGACATCCGGCAGGGCATTATCTCTGTCGGAATTGCGCAAGTATCTTGACGGCAGAATATTGCAGTTAGATTGTGGTGGACAATGCGACGGACATTCGAGGTCTCGCATCCCTGGATCACGTTCGCCCTGGACCTCCGGGACGCCCCTCCCGAGCTGTGGATGCTCCTCGGCGAGGCCCGGTCGAAGGTCGAGCACGTGGCCGGCATCCCGCTCAAACCCGCGGTCAGCGATCGGCTGCTCCAGCTGTACCTTGCCCGCGGCGTGCTCGCCACGACTGCCATCGAGGGCAACACCCTGACCGAGGAGGATGTGCAGCGGCAGCTGCGCGGCGAGCTGCGCCTGCCGCCGTCGCGCCAGTACCTGCAGCAGGAGGTCCAGAACGTCGTCGACGCCTGCAATGCGATCGGCGGCGAGGTCCTGGCCGGCGTGGAGGCGCCACTGACCCGTGAACGGATGTGTGCCTTCAACCGAATGGTCCTCCGCAAGTTGCCCCTGGGTGAAGGCGTGGAGCCGGGCGTCCTGCGCCAGCACTCGGTGGTCGTCGGCCGCTATCAGGGCGCGCCCGCCGCCGACCTACCCCACCTCACGGACAGGCTCTGCACCTGGCTCGGCTCCGAGGCCGTCAGGGGCCCGGGCGATCTTGTCCGGGCAATACTGACCGCCGTCGTGGCCCACCTCTACATCGCCTGGATTCACCCGTTCGGCGACGGGAACGGCCGCACCGCCCGTCTCGTCGAGTTCCAGATCCTCCTCGCCGCGGGCGTGCCGAGCGTCGCCGCGCACCTGCTCTCGAACCACTACAACCAGACCCGGGCCGAGTACTACCGCCAGCTCGACCTGGCCTCGAAGCGGCGCGACCCGCTCGGATTCGTGCAGTACGCGGTGCAGGGTCTCGTCGACGGGCTGCGGGAGCAGATCGACGCCATCCGCGTGCAGCAGCTGCTCGTCCACTGGGTCGACCTCATCCACGAGGTGCTACCCGAGAGAGGGACACCCGCCACCGCCCGCCGCCGTCAGCTCGCGGTCGACCTCAGCCTCCGCGAGGCAGCGGTGCCGTTTGCCGAGATCCCCCTCCTGAGCCCCGCTCTCGCCGCGGCCTACGCCGGCAAGACCGCGAAGACCGTCCAGCGGGACCTCGGCCTGCTCGAGCGCCGCGGGCTCGTCGAGCGCACCCGCGCGGGCGCCCGCGCCCGCCGGGAGATCATCCTCGCCTTCCTCCCCGCGCGCCCGCCCGGCGCCGGGTCGCCGTAGGGGGAGAGCGCACTGCTTGCCACACGGGAGCCAGGACGCCCCCGCCGCCGTCAGCTGCCCGCACCGGTCGACTGCAGCAGCGTCACAGTCGGTGCCTGAACCGGGAGCCGGTGAACGGCGCCGGCGGCGACCCGCCGGCACGACGTCCAGGGCTGCCACTCGCCAACGGCGGCTACCTGGGCCTTCCCCTCACCTCAGCTGAAAGGAGGGGAGCCCACATTCCCTGCCGGTCCCGACCCAGCTCAGGGACCCTGGCTGGCGGGCTCGGCGCGCCGCGTCATCGCCGTGCCCCGGGGGGTGTCTCCGCTGCGCAGTACCCCTGTGACGGGTACCTGTCGCAGGGACAGCTGACTGGTGGTATGCGATTCCCGCCAGGGAATCGCATATCCGGGTGATTCTCGTGAGGGAGGA
>CAYTJW010000709.1:0-3415 GCA_964438135.1 uncultured Thermoanaerobaculia bacterium | reverse complement strand
GGCTGCTGGTCGAGACCGACAGCCCCTACCTGGCGCCGCCGCCGCACCGCGGGCGGCGCAACGAGCCGGCCTACGTGGCGCTGGTCGGCGCCCGCCTGGCGGCGGAGCTGGGGGAAACACCGGACGCCGTGGCCCGCGTCACCACCGCCGCCTTCCGCGCCCTGCTCGGCGTGCCGCCGACCTGGCCCGAGGCCCTCACCGCGCCTGTCGCGGCCGACCGCGCCGGCGCGGGATCGACTTCAGGCTGACGGCGAGCATGCCCGACGCCCGGTCCCGGCCGGCCGGGAGGGGGCAGGGCCGGGCGAGGGCGAAGCCGTGGCGCTCGAGCAGCTCGGCCGCGTTGACCGCGACCGAGCGGCGGCGGCGGAGCAGGGGGAGAGCCCCCTCCTCGCCGGCGCTCGAGGTCGGCTTGACCGCCAGCGCCTTGCGGCCGCGGTCGAAGAACAGCACGACGTGCGTCGCCTCCGCGAGGTCGAAGGCTGCCACCGCGGCGGCGTCGAACGAGACCAGGCCGCTCGGGCGGATGGTCACCCGCGGCGCTCGCGCCGGCGCGGTCCTGGTCGACCGTGGGACGAATCGCTCGAACGCCATGTCATGCCTCCTGAGACCTTTGTTCGACGGTAGCGGGGTCGGGAAGGGGTGTCAAGGAGGGGGAGCGTTCAAGCGTTCAGCCTTCAGCTGTCGGCTGTCAGCTCCACCGCCCGCCCGACAGCCACCCGTGGGGGAGACGGACGCTGCTCGCAGAGGGTTGACCGCTCGGCCGCGCTCCTCGACCTGCCCGGGCGGCCCCGCTACAATCTGCGCCGTCATGGACGCGGCCGGCGGGACCCAGCGGATCGAGATCTCGGCCGGGGCGTTGCGCCACAACCTGCGCCTGTTCCGCGAGCTGGTCAGCCCGGGCACGGTGCTGACCGCGGTCGTCAAGGCCAACGCCTACGGCCACGGCCTGGAGCAGGTCGCGCCGGTGGCCGCCCGGGCGGCCGACTGGCTGGCGGTGCACTCGGCGGCCGAGGCCCGCGCGCTGCGCCGGCTGGGGCTTCGCCTGCCGATCCTGGTCATGGGCCTGGTGCCGCCGGGCGACCTCGACGGTCTCGACCCCGACGTGCACCTGCTGCTGTCGTCCGCCCGGGCGGTCGAGTGGGTCGGCGCGCACCGCCAGCAGAGCGGTGTCGCCCTGCCGGTCCACCTCAAGGTCGACACCGGCACCAAGCGCCAGGGGGTCGGCGTCGGCGAGCTGCCCGGCCTGTGCCGGGCCGCCGGGCGGGCCGGCCTCGAGGTCGTGGGGGTGGCGTCCCACTTCGCCAACATCGAGGACACGGTCGAGCACGGCTTCGCCGCCGAGCAGCGGCAGCGGTTCGCGCGGGCGGTCGAGGCGCTGACCCGCGAGCTCGGCGCGCCGCCGCCCTTCGTCCACGCCTCCTGCTCCGCCGCCGCCCTGCTGTTCCGGGACTGCGACTTCAGCCTGGTGCGCGTCGGCATCTCCGCCTACGGCCACTGGCCGTCGCGGGAGACGCAGCTGTCGTGGACCCTCGAGCACGGCCGCGACGGCGTCCGCCTGCAGCCCGCCCTGACCTGGAAGACGGTGGTGGGCCAGCTGCAGCCGGTGGCCAAGGGGGAGACGGTGGGCTACGGCCGCAGCTGGACGGCGCTGCGGCCGACCGTGCTGGCGGTGCTGCCGGTGGGCTACGCCGACGGCTACCCGCGCGCCCTCGGCAACCGGGCGCGGGTGCTGGTCGGGGGGGCCCTGGCGCCGGTGGTGGGCCGGGTGTGCATGAACATCATGATGGCCGACGTCACCGACGTGGGCGACGTCGACCTGCTCGACGAGGTGGTGCTCCTGGGCCGCCAGGGCGGGGCGGCGGTCAGCGCCGAGGAGCTCGCCGGGCTGTGCGGCACGATCAACTACGAGCTGCTGGCCCGCCTCTCGCCCGCCGTCCCCCGCCTCGTGGTCGAGTGAGCGCTGCTATCCTGCCGCCCGTGACCGCGGACGGCGCCCCGGCCTGGCCCAGCGCCAGCATCGTCATCCCGACCCACGACCGGGCGGCGACCCTCGACCGGGTCCTGGCGGCGCTCGAGCGGGAGCTCGGGCGGGTCGGGGCCGAGGTCGAGGTGGTGGTGGTCGACGACGGCTCCACCGACGCCACGCGCGACCTCCTCGCCCGCTGGCGGCGCCGGCTGCCGCTCGCCTGCCTCCACCAGGCCAACGCCGGCCCGGCGCGGGCGCGCAACCGGGGCGTGGCCGTCGCGTCCGGCGAGGTCGTGCTGTTCCTCGGCGACGACACCGTGCCCTGGCCGGGCTGGCTCGCCACCCACCTCGAGGAGCAGCGCGTCCACCGCGGCGAGGCGCTCGCGGTGCTCGGCTACACCTCCTTCCCGGCCGCGAGCGAGACGCCGTTCCAGCGGTGGATCAACGAGTTCGGCGCCCAGTTCGGCTACCTCCTGCTGACCCGCTCGGACAGCCTGCCGTTCAACTTCTTCTACACCTCCAACGTCTCCCTGCCGCGCCGGGTGCTGCTCGAGCTGGGCGGCTTCCGGGAGGACTTCCCGGCCGCGGCCTGGGAGGACACCGAGCTCGCCTACCGGGCGGTGGCGCTGGGCCTGCGGCTGTCCTACCAGCCGCGGGCGAGGGTCGTGCACGAGCACCGGATCCTGTTGCGGACGTTCCGTCGCCGGCAGAGGACAGCCGGTCGCTCGGCCGCCATCTTCGCCGCCCTCCACCCCGAGCTGAGCGGCTTCCTGGGCGTCGGCGAGCCCCGGCCCGCGGGTCTGGGCGGCCTCGCCTCGGGCCTCTGGCTGGCGCTCGAGGTGGCGCTCGGCGAGTGGCTGCCGGGCGGCGTCCCGGCCGAGGTGTACGAGCGCCACTTCCGCCGCGCCTACCTCGCCGGCCTGGCAGAGGGATTGCAGGGCAAGGGGCGGAGGTGACCATGAAGCGCCTCTCCTGCTTCGCCCTGGTGTCGCTCGCGGCGGTGGTCGCCGGTGCCGGCACGACCAGCCCGACCGCGCCGCCCGTGACCCTCGAGTGCCAGCCGGCCGAGGTCTGGCTGCCGTACCCGCCCGGCCCGGGCGGGCCCGGGCCCGGGCCGCAGCTGGCGGCGGTCGACACCGACATCGGCCCCGAGCACGCCCGTCTCTACCTCGACGGGCGGTTCGTCGGCCTGGCCGACGACTTCGACGGTCGTCCCGACGTCCTCTACCTGCATCCGGGCCGCTACCGCCTCGAGGCTCGCCTCGGCGGCTACCGCACCGAGGTGTACGAGGTCGACGCGCAGCCCGGCTGCAGCTTCGCCCTCCGCCACCGGCTCGAGCGGGTCAAGGGGGAGGACAAGGAGGACTGGTGGGACGACCCGCCGCAGCCACCGGTCGGGGGCCGGGTGTTCGGGCCCGCCGGCGGCACGGTGGCCGCGCCCGCGGGGCC
>CAYTJW010000708.1:0-3419 GCA_964438135.1 uncultured Thermoanaerobaculia bacterium | reverse complement strand
GGCGGTGCCGGGCAGGACCAGCTCGGCCTCGACGTGGAACTTGTCGGCCAGCTCCTTCTGCCACTGCTCGGCGAGGTGGGGCGGGCACAGCACGGCGCTGCGCCGGACCTCGCCGCGGTCGAGCAGCTCGCGCAGGACCAGGGCCGCCTCCACGGTCTTGCCCACGCCGACGTCGTCGGCGATGAGGAGCCGGACCGGGTCCAGCTTGAGGGCCATGAGCAGGGGCACGAGCTGGTAGGGCCGCGGCTCGACCGCGATGCGGGCGAAGCTGCGGAACGGGCCGGCCGAGGAGCGGAAGCCGATGCGGAGGGCGTCGCGGAGCAGGCGGCAGGAGCGGTGGTCGCCGGGCGAGGACGGGTCGGGCAGGGCGAAGCGGGCCGGCTCGACCGCCTCCAGGCCGCGGCAGATGCCGGTCGCCTCGTCGTCGCCGCCGCCGAGCGGCCGGACCAGGAGCAGGTCCTCCTCGGAGCCGGGCAGCACCACCCACTCGCGCCCCCGGGCGCGGACCAGGGAGCCGACGGAGAAGGCGGTCATGGGGCCTCCGGGGCCGCGGTCTCGGTGCCGCTTTCTCGGAGGAACACGGTCAGCTTCCCGTGATAGCAGAGGTGGACCTCCTGCCGGGCGCGGGTGATGGCCACGTAGAGCAGCTGGCGCTCCAGCTCGATCGCCTCCTGCATCTCCATCGGGTCCTCGACCGCGAGGGCCTTCGGGTGGGGCAGGACGCTGGCGTTGAGGTCGACCACGAACACCACCCTGAACTCCAGGCCCTTGGCGCTGTGCATCGTGCCGAGCCTGACGTGGCTGAGGTCCTGGAGGTCGCTGTTCTCTCTCAGTCGCGTCGTCGGGACACCGCGCGCGGTCAACCTGTCCTGGACGCGCTGCAGGGCCTTCTTCTCACGCGCGAAGACGCCCATGCTGCCGGGCTCGGCACCAGCCGAGACTCGTCCCGCGATCATCTCGGCCACGGTGTCGGCCTGCTCGGAATCACTGCGGAATCGGTGCAGCTCGGGCAGGGGGCCGGAGAAGAGGCTCAGAGTGCCCGTGCGGCTCTCGGTCGAACCGTCGATGTCGTCGGTCTCCAGCCCGATCAGGCCCTCGGCGAAGCGCCGGATCTCGCGCGACGTCCGGTAGCTGACCCGGAGCAGGCGGGAGCGGCCGCGGACCTCGATGCCGAGCGAGCGGAGGCTGGCCCGGGAGGCGTAGATGCGCTGGCCGGCGTCGCCGACGAAGGTGAGGCCGTCCGGGCCGAGGCCGCCGAGCGCCTTGAGCAGCAGCAGCTCCTGGACGCCGAGGTCCTGGACCTCATCGACGACGACGGCCTGGAATGGGTTGGCTGCGGCTCCCGTCTCGACGAGCTCTCGCGCCAGCGCGCACAGGCCGGGGAAGTCCACCTGCCCGTGGGAGCGGAGGTGCTGCTGGACCAGCTCGATGACCTTCCACACCTCGAGCCGCTCCTGGGCGCGAAGGGGGATGCCGCGCCCTTCCCGCGGCGCGCGCTGGTACTGCTCCCACGTGGTGATGCCCCGGGGCACGATCACGCGCTCCCACTCGGCGAGGAGGAAGTCGGCGCCCCGTGGACAGGAGACGAGCTTGGCGCGGCTCTGCAGCACGTCGCCGAGATCCTGGCGCGGCAGCACCGTGATGCGCTTGCCGGCTTTCGTGGCCAGCTCAAGGGCGATGGCGTGTGTGGTCGCGACCTTGATGCGGGACCGCTCGAGCTGCGTGGCGAGCAGGCCGAGGCTGCTCTCGAGGTTGCCGGCCAGGGCGCGGGTGAATGTGGTGAGGAGCACCTTGTGGCCGCGTCGAGCGAGCTCGCAGGCGCGGTGGATGGCGACCACGGTCTTGCCCGTGCCGGCGGCACCGGTGACCTTGCTGGGCCCGCTGAACCGCCCGTGGGCCGCTTCGCGTTGGAGCGGGTGGAGAAACGTCAGCCACTGCGCCCACGGCGCCTCGACGATGCGCTCGAGCTCCTCGTCATCCTGGATGAGAACGAACTGGCGTTGGACATCGGGATGGCGCAGCGGTTCCTCGCCAGCTGCGATCGGCCGAGGCGGGGAGACCTCCTCGCCGAGCCACAGGCGGTAGAGGCGCTCCCACACATCGGGAGGCAAGATCAGGCCCATCTCGATCAGGTCGTCCTCGCTGGCGATCCGATGGACGGCCGCCACGGCTTCCTCGGGCAACCCGAGACTGAGGAGGTAGTCGATTCCGAATCGCGCGAGCGGCGGCTCGGGCACGAGCTCCTCTGCGGGCGCAGCGACCGCGGTCTCGTACAGCTCCTTCGGGTAGACGACCTGGATCGCGCCGGTGGTCCCGTGGGGGTCAAGCCTGATGCTCTCGGCCAGCCGATAGGCATCGTCGTGGTGCATCACTCGGAGCACAGTCCAGACGCCGCCCGCCTTGTGGAGGACGAGCCTGTAATCGTCGTTGACCCTGGCGGTCCAGATGCTGGTGCTTCTGCCCCGCTCCACACGCTCGAGGCTGAGACCAGGGTTCGCGGGGTTCTGCAGGAACTTCCTCACAGCCTCGTTGATGGTTTTGCGGTCCCCGGGGCTCTTCACCCCGGCGAGGTCGCCAGTGAAGTCGAGGCTGAGGGCTACCTGCACAGGTCACCTCCTACCGCGCGAGCCCGAGCCCGCGGGCGACGTTCTCGATGGCCTCCTGTGGGTCGGACCACTGAGCCGGCAGTACCACCAGGCCCTCGCGGCGGAGGGCCTCGACGACCGCGTCGGCCTGGCCCGAGCGGGGGTCGACGACGGCCAGCCGGCGTTCCCCCGCGCGAGCGAGGAGAGGGAAGGGGCCAACGACCCGGCCGCCGGCGGTGACGTCCCAGCCCGGCTCCACGGTCACGCCCAGCTCCCTCAGGCGGAGGACGACCTCCTGCCACTCGGCCGGGAAGAGGACCAGGTCGGAGGGGGAACCGGCCTCCGGCGGCGGGCCCGGGGACGGTCCGGCGACACGCCCGAAGACGTCCGGGAACCGGGCCAAGGCCGCCTCCCAGTCGTCGGCGTGGCCGAAGCGGACGACGCGGATGCCGAGGTCGTCGAGGGCGGCCTCCTGCTGGCGGTCGCGGAGGGCGCGGTCCGGGAAGTCGTGGACCGGGCCGTCGACGTAGACGGCGGCGTGGTGGTCGGGGTAGTAGAAGTCCGGCCGGGTGCCGGCCGCGGCGATGAGCTTCTGGGCGTCGGACGGCAACCGCAGGTGGCGGGCGGCGAGGAAGCGGAGCCACTGCCGCTCGAGCTCGGAGCCGCACAGGTCGAGCAGCCGGTCGAGGTGCTCGGTTGGGGTGCGGGGGCCGGCCGAGGCCGCGACCGTGGACCTGGCCAGCGCCAGCAGGTAGTCCCGCACCAGGTGGCGATCCAGCACCTGGTGGTCGAGCTGGTTGGTGTAGGACAGCAGGCAGTCGTAGCAGGCGACCT
>CAYTJW010000707.1:0-3421 GCA_964438135.1 uncultured Thermoanaerobaculia bacterium | reverse complement strand
GGTCGCCGCGGGCGGGCTGCGCCTCGAGCGGCCCGGCGTGTACTGGCTGGCCGCCCGCCTCGAGCTCGACCGCTGGGCTCGCCTGGGGCTCGAGCTCGAGGGCGGCGACCGGGCCGCGCTGGTGGTCGACGGCGAGGAGCGGGCCAGCCGCGACGCCGGCGCGACCGGGCCGCTCGCGGCCACGGTCGAGGCCAGCCAGGGCGCGCACCTGGTAGTGGCGAGGGTCGAGCTCGTTGCGGCCGGCACCATCGGCCTCGAGGCCGCGCCCGAGCCGGTCGCGACCGTGGCCTGGTCGACCGCGCCGGAGCACGTCCTGGCGAGGTTGGAGGAGACCGCCGCCCTGGCCACGGTCGACGGCCTGGCGGTCGACCTCCAGGGGGAGCGAATCGCCCGCCGCACCCGTCGTCGGCTGCCGTCCGGCGAGGCCGGGCCCTCGTCGGTCGAGGTGCTCGACCGCTCCGGGCGGGTGCTGTTCGCCTCGGTCGGCGACGCCAGCGCAGTGCCGGTCGGCTTCTCGCCCGACCCCGACGCCGACGTGCTGCTGCTGCGCCAGGACGGCGACGGCGGTGCCGACCTGGTGCTGTTCGACCTCGCCACCGGCGCCCTGCGCACCGTGGTGCGGGGGGAGCCCGACCTCGGCCTCGTGCGCTGGGGGCCGGGCGGCACCCACCTGCTGCTCGCCTCGTCCCGCGGCGTGGCGGTGGAGGAGCCCGAGGAGGGTGCGCCGGTGCGGCGGCGCGGCCTGCGCCAGCGGATGCCGGACTGGGAGACCGCCCGCCACCTGCACCTGGTCGAGGTGGCGAGCGGCGCGCGGCGGCGGCTGACCCTGCCCGGCGACTGGGTGCTCGACGACGCCCAGTTCGTGGCGGCGCGGCGGGGGGTGGTCTACGCCCGCACCGTGCCCACGCCCGCGCGGCCCTTCTTCGCGACCGAGATCCGGCTGCTCGACCTGGCGAGCGGCGCCGACCGGCTGGTGCGCTCCGTCGCCGCCGGCTGGGAGAGCCGCCCTCACGCCCTGGCGCCGGCGCCGCGTGGCCAGCAGGTGGCCTTCCTCGGGCCGCCGCTCGCGGCCGCGGGCGAGCCGCCGCGCAACCTCTTCCAGACCACCGCGTGGTCGCTGGACCTCGACTCGGGCGAGCTGACCGACCTGGCCCCGGGCAGCCCGCACGCCTTCGGCGGCGGCGGCGACCTGCTGGCCTGGAGGCACGACGGCGCGTGGCTGGTGGCGACCGTCACCGAGGGGTCGCGGACCCGCCTGGCGCGCCTCGTCCCCGGGGCCGGCGCCCGGTCGGTCGAGCTGCTCGAGACCGGCGCCGAGACCGTGGCCGAGGCCGCCGCCTCGGGCCAGGGGCTGGCCGTCGCCTACCTCGGCGCGAGCCGCGACCTGCCGCAGCGCGTGGGCCTCTACGACCTCGAGCGCGGCGAGGCGGTGGTGGTCGAGCAGCCGAACGCCGCCGTGACCAACCGCTGGCGCCTCGTCCAGCCGCTCGAAGCCGCCTTCACCGGTCCGGGCGGCGAGCGGGTCGACGCCTGGTGGTACCCGCCCCAGGGCCTGCGCGCGGGCGCGAAGGCGCCGCTGGTGGTGTACCTCTACGGCGGCTCCGAGCCGACCCTGCGGCGCTTCGTGCCGGAGCACCAGGTGCTGGCCGGCCGCGGGTTCGCGGTGCTGGTCGTCAACCCCAGGGGCGCGGTCGGCTACGGCCGCGCCTTCGCCGACCACCACGTCAACGACTGGGGGCCCAAGGCCGCGGCCGACGTGCTGGCCGGGGTCGACGCCCTGCTCGCCGCCCACCCCGAGCTGGACGGGTCCAGGGTGGGGGTCTACGGTGGCTCCTTCGGCGGCTTCATGGTCTCCTACCTGGTCAGCACCACCGACCGCTTCGCCGCCGCCGTGTCCCTGTTCGGCATCTCGGACCTGGCCTCGTACTGGGGCGCGGGCGCCTGGGGAACCACCTACGGCGACGTCGCCCTGGCCGGCTCCTACCCGTGGAGCGCGCCCGAGCTGTTTGCCGGGCGCTCGCCGCTCTACCGGGCCGACCGCATCCACGCCCCGCTGCTGCTGCTGCACGGCACCGCCGACGCCAACGTGCCGCCGGGCGAGTCCGAGCAGCTCTACGCCGCGCTCGGGGTCCTCGGTCGGGAGGTCGAGCTGGTGCTGTTCCCGGGCGAGGATCACGGCATCGCCAGCACGTTCTCGCGCCGCCTCGAGAACCGCACCATGCTCCTCGAGTGGTTCGACCGCCACCTCCGCGACCAGCCCGAGGCCTGGCAGGCGCGGTGGGAGAAGACGGACGCCGCGGGCAAGGGGGAGTGAGCCGGGTCAGGCCGCGGCGGCGCTCGCTCGCGCGAGCAGCTCCACCGCGCCGGCCACGACCGCCGGCGCCCGGCGGGCAGGTCGCGGAGGGTGCGGAGCGCCACGGCCTCGGCCGAGGTGTCGCGGGACAGCGTCGCCAGGGCGTGAAGGCACGCGCAACGCCGCCGCCCGGGCAGCGCGAGGCGGTGGTGCCGTCGCGGCCACGCCCCGGGGCCGTGCGGTAGACTCGGGTCGGACGCGCGGCGGCGGTGCTCCACCAGGGACCCCCCGTCGGCCCTGCGGGTCTCCTCGGGATGACGGGGGAGGGGCGGTGCCGCCGGGAGGAGAGGTGAGAGACCGGCTCTTCCGGGCGGCTGGGGGCGCGCGATCCGGGTGGCGGAGCTGACCGCCGACCGCTGACAGCTGATCGCCGGGGGGCAGGAGAGGGGATCCCATGCCGACCTACCGTGTCACCGTGGAGTACGACGGCAGCAAGTTCGCCGGCTGGCAGGTGCAGGCCAAGGGGCGGACGGTGCAGGGGGTGCTGCGGGAGGCGCTGCGGCGGCTGACCGGGGAGCAGGAGATGGCCCTGCACGGCGCCGGCCGGACCGACGCCGGGGTGCACGCGCTGGGGCAGGTGGCGTCCTTTTCCTGCGACCGGCGCCTGCGGCGGCGTGACGTGCTGGCGCGGCTCGAGGAGGCGTTGCCGCCCGACCTCGCGGCGCTCGACCTCCGGCAGGAGGCGGAGGGCTTCCACGCCCGCCACGACGCCGAGGCCCGCTCCTACCGCTACCAGCTGGCAACGCGGCGCTCGGCCTTCGGCAAGCACTTCACCTGGTGGGTGCGGCAGCCGCTCGACGCGGCGGCCATGGCCGAGGCGGCGCGCGGTTTCGTCGGCCGCCACGACTTCGCCACCCTGACCCGCAAGCCCGAGGACCACGCGAGCACCCTGGTCGTCGTCGAGGGCTGCCGGGTCCAGGCGGCCGGCGACCTGGTGCTGCTCAGGGTGGTGGCGAGCCACTTCCTGTGGGGCCAGGTGCGGCGCATGGCCGCCTGCCTGGTGGCGGTCGGGGTGGGGCGCGCCGCGCCCGGCGACGTCCCCCGCTGGCTGCGCGGCGAGCTCGCCCC
>CAYTJW010000706.1:0-3441 GCA_964438135.1 uncultured Thermoanaerobaculia bacterium | reverse complement strand
GACGGCGTCGACCCGCTGGCCGACACCGCCGCCCTGCTGCGCCAGCGCCTGGCCGCCGAGCCGGCGCCGCAGGTCGGGGCGGGGGTCATCGCCGACGGCTGGGACGCCGAGCTCGACGAGCAGCGCCGGCTGGCCCGCGGCGGCAAGGAGCTGCTGGCCGGGGTCGAGCTGGAGGAGCGCGCCCGCACCGGCATCTCCACGCTCAAGGTCCGCTACAACCGGGTCTTCGGCTACTACATCGAGGTCAGCCGCTCGCACCTCGAGCGGGTCCCGCCGGACTACGAGCGCCGCCAGACCGTGACCGGCGGCGAGCGCTTCTCCACGCCCGGCCTCAAGGAGCTGGAGGCCCGCATCCTCTCGGCCGAGGACGGCGCCACCAGCCGCGAGCGCGCCCTCGACCAGGCGCTGCTCGCCGCCCTGGCGGGCGAGGCCCAGCGCCTGGCGGCGACGGCCGAGCGGCTGGCGGCGCTCGACGTGCTCGCCGCCTTCGCCGACCGCGCCCGCCGGCGCGGCTACGTCCGGCCGCTGGTCGAGGACCGGCCCGGTCTGCGCCTGGTCGAGTCCCGCCACCCGGTCCTGGAGGAGCTGCAGCGCGACGTTCCGTTCGTCCCCAACGACTGCGAGCTGGAGCCGCAGGCGGCCCAGATCGTGCTCCTGACCGGCCCCAACATGGGCGGCAAGTCGACCTTCCTGCGCCAGGTGGCGCTCATCACCCTGATGGCCCACGCCGGCTCCTTCGTGCCCGCCGCCGAGGCCACCATCGGCCTGACCGACCGCGTCTTCACCCGCGTCGGCGCCTCGGACCTGCTGCTCCGCGGCGAGTCCACCTTCATGGTCGAGATGACCGAGACCGCCAACATCCTCCACCACGCCAGCCCGCGCTCGCTGGTGGTGCTCGACGAGGTCGGCCGCGGCACCGCCACCTTCGACGGCCTGTCGCTGGCCTGGTCCATCGTCGAGCACCTCCACGACACGCCGGAGCACGCCGCCCTGGTGCTGTTCGCCACCCACTACCACGAGCTCACCGACCTCGCCCGCACCCTCCCCCGGCTGCGCAACCGGTCGATGGCGGTCAAGGAGTGGCGCGGCAGCATCCTCTTCCTGCACCGCGTCGTCGACGGGCCCGCCGACCGCTCCTACGGCATCCACGTCGCCCGCCTGGCCGGCGTGCCGGACCCGGTCTGCACCCGCGCCGAGGAGATCCTGGCCAACCTCGAGCGCCACGAGCTCAACGTCACCGGCGACCCGGTCGTGTCGCGGCCGCCCCACGCCGGGGCGGAGCGGATCCGGCAGCTCGACCTGTTCCGCTCGCCGGGGGAGCAGGCGCTGGAGCGGCTCCGCGCCGTCGACCTCGACCACCTCACGCCGCTGAAGGCGCTCGCCCTGCTGGCGGAGCTGAAGGAGCGCATCACATGAGACCGTTGCGAGCCCACCTCCCCCGCCCCACCCCGACCGGGCCGAGCCCATGAGCGTCGACACCCTGCCGCTGGTGGTCGGCCTGCCCGGCCCGACCCTCGGTCGCGACGAGCGGGAGCTGCTCGAGGAAGCGCGTCCCGCCGGCGTCATCCTCTTCGCCCGCAGCGTCGAGTCGGCCGACCAGGTGCGCGAGCTGGTGGTCGCCCTGCAGGACCTCGACCACCCGCCGTTCGTCGCCGTCGACCTCGAGTGCGGGGCGGTCAACCGCCTCGCCGGGCTGTGGGGGACGTTGCCGTCGCCGGCCCGGGCCGCGGCCGTCGGCCGCCGGGCGGTGCGGGCGCTGGGCGAGGCCGCCGGCGCCGCCTGCCGGGCGCTCGGCATCCACCTCGACCTCGCCCCGGTGGTCGACCTGGAACGCCCCGACGGCATGATCGCCCGCCAGAGCCGCTGCCTGGGCGACGACCCCGAGCGCGTCGCCACCCTGGCCAGGGTCTTCCAGCACGGCCTGGCAGCGTGGTGCGTCGGCGGCTGTCTCAAGCACTTCCCGGGGCTGGGCGCGGTCGACGTCGACACCCACGAGCGGCTGCCGGTGCTGGAGATGGACGAGGAGGCACTGCGGCCCCACCTCGAGGCGTTCGCCAGCCTGTCCGAGGAGATCCCGATCGTCATGGTCGGCCACGTCGTGGTGCCCCGACTCGGCGACGCCAAGCGGCCGGCGTCGCTGTCGGCGACGCTGGTGGACCGCGCCGCCCGCCTGCCCGGCAGCCCGGTGGTCCTGGCCGACGACCTCGAGATGGGGGCGCTGGAGAGCTGGGGCGACCTGCCCGACCGGGTCCTGGCGGCGCTGCGCGCCCACAACCACGGGGTCATCATCGGCCGCGCCTTCGCCCGCGTGGCCGAGGTGGCCGACCGCCTGCGCGAGGAGGCGGAGAACGACACCTCGCTGCGCTCGCGGCTGGTCGAGGTGTCGGCCCGCCTCGGCACCCTGCGCCGCGACCTGTGCCGGCTGTCGGCGTCGGTGCCCGCCCCCGACGACACCACCGTGGCGCAGCTGTGGGAGCAGGCCCGGCGGGAAGCCGAGCCGTGACCGGGCGCGGCGAGCCGGCGGCGGTGCTGCTGTCGGGCGGCCTCGACTCGGCCACCACCCTCGCCGTCGCCCGCGCCGAGGGCTTCGACTGCCACTGCCTGACCGTCGACTACGGCCAGCGTCACCGGCACGAGCTGGAGGCGGCGCGACGGGTCGCCGCCGCCCTCGGGGCCGCCAGTCACCGCCTGGTCCGGGTCGACCTCTCCGCCATCGGCGGCTCGGCCCTGACCGCGGACCTGCCGGTCCCCAAGGACCAGGCGCCCGGGGTCGGCCCGGTGCCGACGACCTACGTCCCGGCCCGCAACGCCCTCCTCCTCACCCTGCTGCTCGCCCTGGCCGAGGTGGTCGGGGCCCGCGACCTGTTCATCGGCGCCACGGCGGTCGACTACTCCGGCTACCCCGACTGCCGGCCGGGCTTCCTCGCCGCCTTCGAGGCCATGGCCGCGACGGCGACGGTGGCCGGCGCCGAGGGCGGCGTCCGCTTCCGCGTGCGCGCCCCGCTGCTGACTCTGAGCAAGGGGGAGATCGTCCGCCGCGGCCTCTCGCTCGGCGTCGACTACCGCCTCACCCACTCCTGCTACGACCCGGCCGCCGACGGCGCGGCCTGCGGCCACTGCGACGCCTGCACCCTGCGCCGGCAGGGCTTCGCGGCGGCGGACACGCCGGACCCGACCCGCTACGCGTGAGACGGTCGCGGGCGCGCGGCGCGAGGCCCGTCAGAGCATCCAGGTCGCGGTCGAGAAGTAGACCAGGAGCGTCGTGACGTCGGTCAGCGCCAGCGTCACCGGCCCGGCGGCGATCTTGGGGTCGAGGCGGAGGGCGTGCAGCAGCGCCGGCACGGACAGGCCGTAGAGGCCCGCCGCGACCATGGAGACGGCGACGCTGACCCCGATCGCGCCGGCGGCGAGCGGCTCGGCCCGCCACAGCCAGGCGAACCC
>CAYTJW010000705.1:0-3444 GCA_964438135.1 uncultured Thermoanaerobaculia bacterium | reverse complement strand
AGGACGAAGTCGTCGTGGTGCTGGTCGAGCCGCGCCGCGGCGCGCAGCTCGAGGCGGCCCAGGGCGGCCCGGCCGCTGGCCGCGAGCAGGGCCCCGTCGGTCCACTGCCGCTGGTCCGGGTAGGCGAGGGAGTAGAAGCGGAAGGCGCCGAAGCGGCGCCGGCCCGCGGCCGTCGCGATCTTCGCCGACGCGCCCTCGCCCGACCAGGACCAGCCGGCCGCGGCCGCGTTGGTGTCGGCCTCGGTGTTGTCGCGGAAGCCGGTGTGGACCTCCCGCTCCGCCGCCGCCCACGCCTCGCCCACCTTCCCGGCCAGGCCGCCGCCGGCCAGGTGGTGGTCGCCGGCGCGGGCGAAGGCCGACGGCCGGTCGACGCCGGTGACGATGTTGACCGCGCCGCCGAAGGCGTCCGGCCCGTGCACCGCCGAGGCCGGGCCGTACAGGACCTCGACCCGTTCGACCGCGGCCAGGGGGACGAACAGGTCGAGGTCGTGGTGGCCGGTCTGGGGGTTCGAGACCCGCACCCCGTCGACGAGCACCAGGGCCTGCTCGAAGGTGCCGCCGCGCAGGCCGAGGTCGCCCTGGACGCCGCGCGCGCCGCGCCGCGCCAGGCCGACGCCGGGCAGCAGCGCCAGCAGCTCCGGGACCGTGGTCACGGGCAGCCGGGCGATCTCCTCGCGGGTGACGACCACCTCGCGCCGGCCGGTCGCGGCCGGGTCGTCGAGGAGGCGGCTGGCCAGGACCTCGGTGGTGGCGGCGAAGCGGGGCGTGCCCCGCTCCTCGCCACGGTCCTCGGCCGCCGCGCCGGCCGCGAGGGCGAGCCCGACCAGCGCCTGGACCGTCAACCGTCGCGCCGTCTGCCCGGTCATGGCGGCGGAGTATAGCGGTGTCGGCTCGAGGGGCCGGGCGCGGGGGCCGGGCCGGGGGCCGGCGTCGTTGACCGGCGGCGGGGGCGGTCCCTATAGTGGGACGGGCACCAGACGACACGGCGCCGCCGGCCGCGGGAGGGGGGATGAGGTTCGACGAGGAGCTCGAGGTCCTGCTGCGCTCGCGCTTCACGCTCATCTGCGTCGTCTCGGTCGAGGAGGAGCGGCTGCTGGCCGAGCTGCGGGCGCTGTGCGAGCGGACCAGGCGCCAGCTGGTGGTGTGGGACCACGCCGACTTCTTCCAGCCGACCGCGGGCGGCGACGCCCTGCCGCCGGCGAAGGACCCGCTGGCGGTGCTCGACGCCGTCGACCGGCACCAGGGCGACGCCCTGTTCGTGCTGCGCGACTTCCACCAGTGCTGGGCCAACCAGCCGCGGGTGGTGCGCAAGCTGCGCAACGTCAGCCAGAGCCTCAAGTTCACCCGCAAGTCGATCGTCGTCACGGCGCCGGTGGTGCAGGTCCCGGAGGAGCTCAGGGACGTCTGCGTGCTGCTCGAGTGCCCGCCGCCCGGCGTCGCCGAGCTGGAGGCGATCCTCGACCAGCTCGCGGCCACCCCCGGCGTGCGGGTCGACCTCGGCCCGGCCAGTCGCGACCGCCTGATCCGCTCGGCGCTCGGCCTGTCCTCCAACCAGGCGCAGCGGGTGTTCGCCCGCGCCATGGTGACCCACGGCGTGCTCGACGAGCGCGACATCGAGCTGGTCACCGCCGAGAAGAAGGAGATCATCCGCGGCTCCGGGGCGCTCGAGTTCTTCGCCCCCACCGAGACCCCGGCCGACGTCGGCGGCCTCGAGGTCCTCAAGGGGTGGCTGGGGCAGCGCGAGCGGGCCCTCTCCCGCGAGGCGCGCGAGTACGGCCTGCCGGCGCCCAAGGGGATCGCCCTGATCGGCATCCCCGGCACCGGCAAGTCGCTCACCGCCAAGATGGTCGCCAGCCTGTGGCGGCTGCCCCTGATCCGCCTCGACATCGGCGCCCTGTTCGGCAGCCTGGTCGGGCAGTCGGAGGAGAACACCCGTCGCGCCCTGCGCCTGGCCGAGACCGTGGCCCCGTGCGTGCTGTGGGTCGACGAGATCGAGAAGGGGCTGGCGGTGGGCCCCGGCGACTCCGGCACGTCGATGCGGGTGCTCGGGTCGATCCTGTCGTGGATGCAGGAGCGCACCCAGCCGGTGTTCATGGTCGCCACCGCCAACGACATCGCCGCCCTGCCGCCCGAGCTCCTGAGGCGGGGCCGCTTCGACGAGGTCTTCTTCCTCGACCTGCCGACCGCCTCCGAGCGGGCGGAGATCTTCGCCGTCCACCTCCGCAAGCGCCGCCGCCCGCCCGAGCGCTTCGACCTGCCGCGGCTGGCCGCGGCCGCGGCCGGCTCCGTCGGCGCCGAGATCGAGCAGGCGATCGTCGACGCCATGTTCGCGGCCTTCAACGACCCGGCCGCCCCGGGCCGGGAGGTCACCACGGCCGACGTGCTGGCGGCGGTGGCCCGCCAGGTGCCGATGAGCCGGTCGCAGCGGGAGGTGATCGCGGCGCTGCGCCAGTGGCTGGCCGAGGGGCGCGCCCAGTCCGCCTCCTTCGCCGAGGCGCGCCAGGCGGCGCAGCAGTTCGTGCCGATCGACCTCGACCCGGACCCGCGCTAGCCGGCGGCGGGGAGAGCAGGAGCAGCGCATGTCGCACTTCACCACCCTCGCCACCCGGCTCGTCCGCACCGACCACCTCAAGGCGGCCCTGGCCGACCTCGGCCTGGAGGTGGAGGAGGGCGAGCTCGAGATCCGCGGCTTCGGCGGCCAGCGCACGCCGGTGGAGCTGAAGGTGCGGGTCGACCAGGGCGCCCACGAGGTCGGCTTCCGGCGCTCGGGCGGCGCCTTCGAGGTGGTGGCGGACTGGTACGGCATCCGCCAGCTCGACCGGCTGCGCTTCCCGCGCGCCCTGGCCCAGCGCTACGCCTACCACGCGACCCGGGCCGAGCTCGCGGCGCAGGGCTTCGACCTGGTGGCCGAGGAGACGACCGCCGAGGGGACCATCCACCTCACGGTGCGGAGGATGGCGTGAGGCCGCGACCGGGGGCGGGTCGGTGAGCGGCGCGCCGGGCGGCGCCGAGGGGCCGCTGCGCAGGCGGGTGGCGACCCAGCTGCAGGGGATCCTGGCGCCGCTCGACCGCAGCCTCGGCACCAGCAACAGCCTCGGCTGCGTCAGCCTGCTGCTGGGGCCGGCCGTGTTCGCCGGGACCTACTGGGGCCTCCACCTGCCGCTGGCGCTCGGCCTGGTGCTCGGGTTCGTGGCCTTCGCCGCGCTGATCGCGGTCTCGGTGCACTGGGACACGGTCCTGGTCAACCGCGCGGTGGGCGCGTTCCACCGCTCCTTCCTGCCGGGAACGGAGGAGCGGCGGGTGGCGCTCGAGCTGCTGCCGGAGCTGGTCTTCCCGAACGAGGCCCACACCAAGCTGGCGGAGGGGATCGGCGCCGGCGGGTCGGTCGCCGGCGAGGAGCCGGAGCAGCAGCTGGCGGCGGGCCTGGCCGCGGCCGGCGCCCCC
>CAYTJW010000704.1:0-3449 GCA_964438135.1 uncultured Thermoanaerobaculia bacterium | reverse complement strand
CTCGGCCGGCGTGGTGGTGGGCGCGGGCGGCGAGGTCGGGGGCGGGGTGCGGCAGTGGCTGGCCGCGACCGGCGGCGACGGCGCGTTCGCGTTCGCCGGGGTGCCGGCGGGTTGGGCGCTGCTCGAGGCCTTCGACCCGCTGTCGCCGCTGTGGGCGAACGCCGCGGCCGAGCTCGACCCGCTGCTCGAGCTGGTCGCCACGGTCGACCTCCAGCTGCCACCGACCGGCTCGGCGGAGGTCACGGTCGTGGACCCGGCCGGCACCGAGGTCGAGCCCGGCCCCGGCCTGGTGGTGGTCTGCCGCCAGGCATCCGAGCGCTTCCGCGAGCCGTCGGGCGCCTCGCCGGTGGTGTGGCAGGTGGGCGCGGGTCTCGAGCGTCTGGTCGCCGGCCCCTACCAGGTCGGGGCCTGCGCCGGCGACTGCAGCTCGCTCGCCCCCGAGGAGATCCTGGCCCACGCGTTCCCGGCCGCGCTCGGCGGGCGCGCCGACCTGCTCATGCCCGACCCGCCCGAGGCGGGGGAGGTCGTGGTCGAGCTCGAGGGTCGGGCGAGCCTGGAGGTGACCGTCTCGCCGCCGGGCGACGTCGGCCAGGTCACCGAGCTGCTGGTCAGCGGCAGCGGTTTCTACGGCTCGGTCCAGGTGCCGCAGCAGATCGAGGGCGCGGGCGGGGTGCTGATGGAGGGCCTCGGCGCCGGCAGCTACGCCGTCTTCGCCACCCGCGCCGACGGCTCCGGCAACACCCTGCGCGGGGTGGCCACGGTCGACATTGGTCAGGCCGACCACGGCCAGGTGCTGCCCGTCGCCGTGGCCCTCGAGGACGCGGCGGCCCTGACCGGGGTCGTGCGGGCAGCGGACGGCGCGGTCGCGGTCGGTGCCGTCGTGGCCGTGACCGCGGTCGACGCCGACGAACAGACCCGGCGCTTCCAGACCCGGGCCGGGGTCGACGGCGCCTTCCTCTTCCCGGCCCTGCCGCGGGCCCTGGTCTACGAGCTCGAGGCGGCGGCTGCGGCAGGGCCGGGCCGCCACCGCCGGCACACCCTGTCGCTGGCCGGAGGTGCCGACACCGTCGACCTCGGCGAGCTCGCGCTGGACGAGGTCGACCCGGGCGTGGCGGCCTCGCAACCCGCCTCGGGCACCCGCGACGTCGACGAGACAACGACCGTGGTCGTCGACTTCTCCGAGCCGATGCGGCCGGAGAGCCTGAGCGGACGGGTCGGGCTGCGCGCTGGCGCCGCGCCCGTCGCCTGCGCGGCAACCTTGACCGAGCAGGCGGACCCCGACGGCGCCGGGCCCCTCGGCCCCTTCAGCCGGGTCGAGCTGGACCCGCTCGCGCCGCTGGCCAGCGACGCCTTGCACGTGGTCGACGTCGGCCGGGAGGCGGAGGACCTCGCCGGGCGCACCCTGGTGGCGGACGTCCACCTCGTCTTCACCACCCGCGACTCGGTGGCGCCTCACGTGGCGGCGTCGGACCCGGTCGCCGACCCGGGCGGCCTGCGCCGCGTGCTGCCCGACGTGCAACCGGTGGTGACCTTCTCCGAGCCGGTCGACCCCGAGTCGGTGGGCGCGGCCACGGTCAGCCTGAGCGGGCCGGGGCTCCCGGGCTGGGGCCTGGCGGTGGAGCGGGGAGGCTTCGACGTGCGCCTGCTGCCGGCCTCGCCGCTCGCCCTCGACCAGGTCTACGCGCTGCGCGCGGCGGGCGTGCGCGACCTGGCCGGCAACGAGCTGGCGGGGTCGTGGGAGGCGAGCTTCCACACCCGTGACGAGGAGCCGCCGACCGTCGCGCTGCTGCTGCCCGAGGGCGCCAGCGACGACGGCGGCAGCTGGAGCGCGGTCGAGGGCACGACCGTGACCCTGCGCGCCGCGGTCGCGTCCGGGGACCCGGTGGCCTGGGTGGCGTTCGCGGTCGACGGCAGCGACGTCGGGCCGGGCAGCGCGGCCGCAGGTGAGTACCGGCGACCGCTGGTCGTGCCGGGCGGCGTGACGGCCCTCGCCCTCTCGGCGCGGGCCGCGGACGTTTCCGGCAACCTGGCGAGCAGCGCGCCGCGCACGCTGGCGGTGGTGGGCGACGACCCGCCGGTCGGCTCCCTGACCCTGGCCCCGGCCGGCTCGGTGCTGCCCAACCACCTGCTCGAGGTCAGGGTGACGGCGACCGACGACCACGGGCTGGTCGCGGCCGAGCTCGAGCTGTCCGGCGCCCTGCAGGCGAGCCGGCGGCTCGACCTCGCCGGCACCGCGGCCGAGGCCAGCGCCACCTTCCGCCTGCCGGTCGCCGCGGCGGCCGGGTCGCAGGTGGTGGTGGCCGGCGTGGTCGAGGACGGCCTCGGCCAGCGCGCGCCGCTGCCGCCGCGGGTGGTGGTGGTGGAGGAGGACCCCGACCCGCCGGCGGTGACGGTGGTTGCGCCAGCGCCCGGGCTGGAAATCACGTCCGGCGACCTGGTCGGCTTCGAGCTCGGGCTCGGCGACGCGGTGGGGGTGGCGTCGGTCGAGCTGAGCGTGGCCGCCGAGGCGGTGCCGCTCTCGCTCGGTGGCGTCGAGCTGCCGGGCGCGGGCTGGAGCGCCACCGCGACCGGGGCGTGGCTCGCCCCTTCGGTGGCGGCGGACACGCCCTTCTCCTGGTCGGCGGTGGCCACGGACCACGGTGGCCACGCGACGACGGTCGACGGCAGCCTGGTGGTCGCGCCGTTGGTCGACCCGGACGTGCCGGTGGTGGCCATCACCTGCCCGCGCGACGGCGACCCGGTCGCGCCCGGGGTCGGCATCCAGGTGTGGTTCGAGGCCGACGACGACCAGGCCCTGGAGAGCTGCCGGCTGCTGGTCGACGGCGTGGTGCTGGGCGACCCGGTCGAGCCTGGCCCCGGCGTCGCCCACGTCGAGGGGGCCTTCGCCTTCACCCCGCCCTCCCCTGGGACCTTCGTGCTGCGGGTGGAGGCCTCCGACTTCGCCGCCAACGTCGGCTTCGCCGAGGTGACGGTCACGACCGTCGCGGGCGGGCTGACCGGCGGCGGCGAGCTGACCGCGGCGGCGGTCGACGGCACCGACCTGGTTCTGGCCGAGGGGCTCTTCACCGCCACCGAGCCGCTGGCGCCAGCCTCGCTGACCCTGCTCCAGGGGGCGACCCTCACCACCCCGGCCCAGCAGGCCCTGGAGCTGACCGTGGCCGGCGGGCTCGTGGTGAGCTGCGGCGCCGCGGTCGACGCGAGCGAGAAGGGGTATCCGCGCAACCTGACCCACCCCGACGCCACCCTGCCCGAGACGGCGGCCGGCGGCAGCCACGCGGGTCGGGGCGGGCGCGGTGGCGGCAGCACCTTTGGCTGCCCGACCCGACCGGTCGAGCTGGGCGGTGGCGCCCACTGGTGGGCGGACGGCCGCGCGGGCGGCGGGGCGATACGGGTCGTGGCGGCCACCGCTCGCGTCGACGGCACGGTCCGCGCCGACGGAGGGACCGCCG
>CAYTJW010000703.1:0-3454 GCA_964438135.1 uncultured Thermoanaerobaculia bacterium | reverse complement strand
GGTGGCCACCGCGGCGCCGAGGGCGGCGCCCAACGACAACCCGAGCTCCTCGCAGGACGACCCGACGCACCCGGCGCAGCCGGCCATGCCCAGGAACGTGGACCACGCGATGGTCAGGGCGAAGGCCTTGAGGGCGGCCAGGAAGGCGACGGCCCCGGCGACGCCCTCCGCCCGACGCAGGCGGCGGGTCCGCACCAGGTTGCGGACCGCCAGACCGACGGCGACGCCGAGCCAGCCCGCACCCAGGAACGGCAGGATCACTGCCACTCCGATTCCGACCACCAGGCCGACGCAGCCGGCCCGGTAGCGGTCGATGATGTCGAGGATCTTCATGGTCCTCCCCTGCCGGGCAGTCGACCGTGCTCCCGCCGGCCGCGCGGCCCGGGCGGCCGGCAGGTGGGCGTGCTCGCCGCGCCGACGCCGTGCAGGATCATCCCCTGCCGACCGACGATCACCTCGCCGCTCGGGCCGCCGGGCTCGAGGTCGCGGGCCGAGAACCGGTCGCCGAGGCGGATCAGGCGCTGGTTGGAGGACCCGCGCCAGTGCAGGCCGGGGTCGGCGAGCCCCTGCACGAACGGGCCGTCGACGAGCAGGTCGGTGTGGGCCAGGAGCTCGCGACAGCAGGGGTCGGCCTCGATCTCCTCGAGCAGGCGGCCGCTGAACAGCACCGTCGACAGACCGAGGGCGCGCGCGGCGGCGAGCAGGGCGGCCACCGCCCGCGGCTGCTCGGTGGGCTCGCCGCCGAGCACCGACAGGCCGTCGATGCGGTGGCGACGGGCGGCGAGGTGCCCCGCCAGCCGGGCGACGGACAGCCGCACCCGCTCCTCGTGCGGCTGGTAGGCGCGGTTGGCGCAGCCCGGGCAGCGGATCGAGCACCCCTGCACCCACACCCCGTCGCGCACCCCCGGGCCGACCATGGTCGTACCGCTGATCAGGGCGCCGACGTTCAGCCGCAGCGCACCCGGGTCACGGCCCGCCATCGAACCCGACCCCCCCTGCGCCGCCGGTGCGGCTTCTCCGGCGGTAGCGCTCCGGGATGGTGTCGAGGAAGCTGACCGCGGCCAGCGCGGCCTGCTCCATCTGCTGGTACTCGCCGCGCACGCCCGGCGGGGCGTAGGCCTCGAGCACGCGCAGGAGCAGCTCGAGGGTGATTCGGTCGGCGGCCGCGCCGGCGGCGCGGTCGCGCGCCAGCCGGCGCAGGGCCTCGCCGACGATCGCCTCCAGCTCGGCGCCGCTGAAGCCCTCGGTGCGCTCGACGAGGTCCGCGAGGTCGGCCGGGCCGAGGGCGCTGGCGAGGTCCGGGATGGCCTCGGTCTTGCTTGCCACGAGGACCTGCAGGATGCCGGCGCGGCTGGGCCCGTCGGGCAGCAGGAAGGGCAGGGTGAGGTCGAAGCGGCCGGCGCGCTTGAGGGCCGGGTCGATGCTCCCCGGCACGTTGCTCGCGCCGATCCACAGGATCCGCGCCCGGTGGTCGGGGTCGCTGATGAACTCGAGCAGGCGGCCGAAGATCCGCCGCTCGACGCCGCTGTCGCCGCTGGCGCCGCCGCGCCGGCCCATGGCCTGGTCCATCTCGTCCACGAACACGATCACCGGGTGGAGCGCCTCGATCAGGGACAGGATCCGCGACAGGTTGCGCTCCGACTCGCCGACGTACATGCCCCGGAAGTCGCCGAGCTTGACCATGCTGACGCCGGACTCCGCGGCCAGCGCCTCGGCGGTGATGCTCTTGCCGGTGCCCGGCGGGCCGACGAACAGGATGCCCATCGGCGCGGCCGAGCGCAGGAGCGGGTCGTCGGGCCGCCGCAGGGCCTCGACGACCTCGCGCAGGCGGGCCTTGAGCTCCTCGTAGCCGCCGACCCTGGCCAGGGTCCAGCGCGGCTCGACGACCTCGAGCAGGCCCTCGCTGTCCTGGTGCAGGCGCTCTCGCTTGAGGCGCATCACCGCCGCCCGGTCGAGGCCCCGCTGCGGCCGGACCGAGGCCTGCTGGAGCAGGTCCTCGATGCCCATCAGGGTCAGGCCGGCGGTGTCGGCGGCGAGCCGGCGCAGGCTGGCGACGGTGTCGCCGGGGCCGTAGCCGTCCAGCCACCCGCGCCCCTCGGGCAGGCGCGCGACCCGGGTCTCGCTCATGCGGGAGCCCGCGTCGAGCAGCGGCATCAGGAACTTGAGGCGGGCGGCCGTGCTGTCCGGGCGCGGCACGCGCAGCTGCTCGATCTTGCCGCCGCGGCCGCGCAGCTCGGCGCTGACGTCGTCCAGGCTGTCGGCCAGCAGCACCAGGCAGTGCGAGCTGCGGAACAGCTCCGGGCTCACCGACCAGCGCAGCAGCTGGTCGACGAGGTAGCTCCGCTCCATGGCGCCGCGGTCCGCCGGGATGATGAGGTGCACGTTCTCGAGGACGATGCCGACGCCGTTGCGCAGCTCGCGGGCGTCGGGCCCCTGGCACCCGCCCCGGCCGCTCCCTGACAGCCACCGCCCGAGGACGTCGAACAGGTAGCAGACCTGGCTCAGCAGGGACACGTCGTCGCGGTAGGCGGGGGCCTCGAGCAGCTCCCGGATCGCCTGCGGCAGGCGCTCGACCACGCCGGGGTCGTGGCTGTGCACCGCCAGCCCCTCCGCCAGCCGGTAGGTCAGGACGCAGTCCTTGGCCCGGATCAGGGAGTCGACCAGCAGGCGGGTGGTCGGGCGGTAGCCGCGGGTCGGGTCGAAGGCGTAGTCGGTGACGTTGCCGGTGACCAGGAAGCTGCGCGCCACCTTGGCCTGCTCGAGCTCGAGCAGCCGTCCCAGCCAGACCGGGTCGGACTGCAGGAAGCCCTCCCCGCACCACGCCGGCGCCAGCTCGGACCGCTCCAGCCACGACTCGAGCCAGACCGCCTCGGGGCTGGCCGGCCCCATCCAGCCCGGCACCTCGAGCTCGCCGCCGAGCCCGGCCACCACCAGCCGCGGCCAGGCCTCGCCGAAGCCGTGGCGCAGGCGGCGGAGCCAGTCGCGAGCCCAGTCGGCCAAAGGCGCCTGGTCGAGCCAGGCCTCCAACTCGGCGGTGGTCGGAGCGGCCGCGTCCGACGGCGAGGTGTCGACCGCTTGCGGCAACGGCATCGGCACTGGCGGCAGGCGGTGGTCGTTCACAGGGCCTCCTGTCACTCCTCTTCCTCGACGGCGCCCGTTGCGCCCTCCGCCGCCGGCCGCACCGCCTCGCGCCGCCGGGCGGCCTCGGCGAGCGCGGCGTCGGCCTCGTCGAGCGTCCGGTTGACCTCGGCCAGCACCTCGGCGAAGGTGCGCTCCCGGGCGGCCAGGTCCAGCCACAGCCCGGCGAGCTGGCCGCGGTCGGGGAGGGGGAGCCGCTCGAGCTCGGCGCGCGCGGGCCGGGAGAGCACGGGCAGCACTGGCTCCGGCAGGGGCAGCTCGACGCGCTGGTCGTGCTCGACGACCACCGCCGCCGGCCGCGCCAGCAGCGGCGCCA
>CAYTJW010000702.1:0-3455 GCA_964438135.1 uncultured Thermoanaerobaculia bacterium | reverse complement strand
CCGCCGCCTCCAGGCGGGCACGGGCGGCGCGGGCGTTGTCGAGGACGCCGAAGGCGCCGACCTGGACCCAGAGCACGGCGGCCGGGCCGCCGGCCGGGGGCGAGGCGACCGCCTGGGCGGACGTGCCCGTGAACTCGAGCACCACCGGCGCGACGCCGTCCCGGTCGAGGCCGATCCGGCGCGCGGCGCCGTAGGAGAGGTCGACGACCCGCCCGTCGACGAAGGGCCCGCGGTCGTTGACCCGCACCTCGACCAGGGCGCCGGTGTCGTGGCGGGTGACCCTGACGACCGTGCCGAACGGCAGGGTGCGGTGGGCGGCGCTCACCCCGTGCATGTCGTAGACCTCGCCCGAGGCGGTGCGGCGGCCGTGGTAGGGCTCGCCGTACCAGGTGGCGAGCCCCTCCTGCCGCCAGCCGGGCGCGACCGGCCTGCCCGGGGCGACCACGGTCGGCCCGCGGTGGGCGCAGGCCGCGAGGGCGAGGCCCACGAGGAGGGCCGCCGTGAGGCGGAGCAGGGCTCGGGCGGGGGAGCGAGAGGCCGCCAGCCGACAGCCGACGGCCCGGATCGGGCTCGCGGCACCGCGGCACGGGTCCATCACACCTCCAGCTCCGGCGCCGGCTCGAGGGGGCCGGCCTGGCCGAGCAGCGGTCGCACGTGGGCGGCGAGGAAGCCCCGCACCTGCTGCGGCGCCCGGCCGACGAAGCGGCGCGGGTCGAGCAGCGCCTCGAGCTCGGGCCGCCCCAGCGGCAGCTCGGGGTCCGCCGCGACCAGCTCCAGGAAGGGGTTGGCGGCGCCCTCCTCGAGCACCGCCCGGGTGGCGGCGCGGGCGTGCAGCCGCAGCCGCTCGTGGGCCGCCTGGCGGTCGACGCCCGAGTTGACCGCCGCCGCCAGGACCGCCTCCGAGGCCATGAACGGCAGCTCCTCGGCGAGGTTGCGCCGGACCATGGCCGGCAGCACCTGGAGGCCGGCGACGACGTTGTGCACCACCAGCAGGATGGCGTCGGCGGTGAGGAAGGCCTCGGGCAGGGCCATGCGGCGGCCGGCGGAGTCGTCCAGGGTCCGCTCCAGCCACTGGCTCGAGGCGGTGTGGGCGGGGTAGGCCTGGAGGGTGAGGAGCCAGCGGCCGAGGGAGGTCACCCGCTCGCAGCGCATCGGGTTGGCCTTGTAGGGCATGGCCGACGAGCCGACCTGCCCCTCGGCGAGGGGCTCGCGCAGCTCCTTGAGGCGGGCCAGGAGGCGGATGTCGGTGGCGAGGCGGGCGCAGCTCGCGCCGACGCCGGCGAGGACGTCGACCAGGAAGGCGTCGACCTTGCGCGGGTAGGTCTGGCCGGTCACCGGGTAGGTGGCGTCGAAGCCGAGCCGCCGGGCGACCCGCCGCTCCAGCTCGACCACCCGCTCCTCCGTGCCGAGCAGCTCCAGGAACGACGCCTGGGTGCCGGTGGTGCCGCGGATGCCGCGCAGGGCGAGGCGGCGCCGCTCGAAGCGCAGCCGCTCGAGGTCGAGGAGCAGGTCCTCGAGCCACTGGCAGGCGCGCCGGCCGACCGTGGTCGGCTGCGCCGGCTGGAAGTGGGTGTGGCCCAGGCACGGCTCCTCGGCCCACCGCTCGGCGAAGTCGGCCAGGGCGGAGACCACCGCCAGCAGGCGGCGCTCGACCAGGTCGAGGGCGTCGCGCAGGACGAGCAGGTCGGCGTTGTCGGTGACGTCGCAGGAGGTGGCGCCGAGGTGGAGGACGGCCCGCGCCGCCGGCGCGCGGTCGGCGAAGGCGTGGAGGTGGGCCATGACGTCGTGGCGGGTGCGCCGCTCGTGCTGGCGCGCCCGCTCGAGGTCGTCGGCCCCCACCTCGAGGGCCGCCCGCATCTCCTCCAGGGCCGCCTCCGGGATGTCGAGGCCGAGCTCGGCCTCGGCCTCGGCCAGGGCCAGCCAGACCCGCCTCCAGGTGGAGTAGCGGTGGCCGGGCGAGAACAGCCGCAGCATCTCCTCGGAGGCGTAGCGCCCGGCCAGAGGATGGTCGAACCCCGAAACCCCGTCGCTCATGTGTCGTCCTCTCCCGTACCCGTACCCGTACCCGTACCCGGTCCCTCCCCCTCCTCCCCCTGCCACCGGTCGTGGTACCACAGCCACTGCTCGGGCCGCTCGCGGATGACCTCCTCGATGACCCGGTTGTAGCGCGCGGTCAGGGTGACGTCGTCGTCGCCGTCGGCCGGCTCGACCGGCTCCTCGAAGCGGACCGTGTAGCGGCCGGGCCCGTCGGCGAGCCCCCACAGCGGCACCACCGGCGCGCCGGTCCGCAGGGCCAGCCGGGCGACGATCGGGTGGGTGCGCGCCGGCCGGCCGAAGAACGGCGCCACCACCGCCTCCGCCCGCGGCGCGCGCTGGTCGATGAGGATGCCGACCGCGCCGCCCTCCTGGAGCTCGCGCAGGATCTCCCGCAGCACCCCGCGCTTGCCCAGGCTGCGGTTGCCGTAGAGCCCGCGCAGGCGGGCCAGCTCGGCCTCGAGCAGCGGGTTGTCGAGCGGCCGGTTGACCACCGCCAGGCCGCGCGGCAGGAGCAGGCCGGCGGTCAGGGCCGCCACCTCCCAGGCGCCGACGTGGGCCGACAGGACCAGCACGCCGCGGCCGCGGGCCAGCGCCCCCTCGAGGTGCTCGCGGCCGACCAGGGTCACCTCCCCGAGCAGTCGCTCCGGCCTCAGGGCGCCGTGGCGCAGGGCGTCGAGGGCGACCCGGCCGAAGTGTCGCGCCACCCCCCACTCGACCCGGCGGCGCTCGGCGGCCGAGAGCTCGGGCAGGGCCAGGGCGAGGTTCGTGCGCACCACCGCCCGCCGCCTCCAGCCGACGGCGTGGAAGGCGGCGCCGAGGGCGGCGCCGAGCTGGCTCAAGGGCGCGGGCGGCAGCCTGCGGGCCGCCGCCCGCACGGCCAGGTAGACGCCGTACTCGAGGCGGTTGCGCAGCGGGGAGCGGGGTCTGGCCATGCCGGGTCGATTGTAGGGCAGGTGGGGCAGCTTTCAGCTTTCAGCGATCAGCTTTCAGCTGTCAGCTTCCCCCTCCCGCCCCGTCCGCCGGCTGGACCGGGCGGGGGGAGCTGACAGCTGAGAGCCGACAGCTGACAGCTGACGGCCCGGTCAGCCGACCAGACCGGGGCAGGCCGCCCACAGCCGCGCCCAGGAGCCGTCGAGGGGGACCATCTCCACTTCCACCACCACGATCGGCGCGTCCGGCGGCAGCTTGGTGGCGTCCTTGGCGGTGGTGACCGGCGCCGCACCGAGGGCCGCCGCCTCGGCCAGCACCGCCTCGAGGTCGCCCGGCCAGTAGCGGTGGTGGTCGGGGAACCAGCGTCGGCCGACCACCGCGGCGCCGGCCTCCTCGAGCAGCTCGGCGAAGCCCGAGGGGCGGCCGAGGCCGGCGAAGGCGAGCACCCGCCGGCCGGCGAGGGCCGCAGGGCCCTGCCAGCCGTCGGC
>CAYTJW010000701.1:0-3457 GCA_964438135.1 uncultured Thermoanaerobaculia bacterium | reverse complement strand
CGACCCCCGGCTGCTGCCGCCGGGCGGGAGCCCGCGGGGCGACGAGCGCTGACCGCAGGGCGCGCACGAGGGCCGTACCCCCCTCACGGCGACTCGCCACCCGAGCAGGGGCTCCGGCCCCGCACGCCCCTGTCATCTCGAGGAGGCGCCGCAGGCGCCGACGAGAGATCCCTGGCGGAGGACCAGGTCGTCCGGGTCGGAGCACCCCCAACCGCCAGGTGTCCCTGCCCTCGCGTGCGCTCGGGACAGGCTCTCGCTCCGCTCGTCGGGATGACCGGAGGAGGGGAGTCGCTTCGCGACCAGCGGTCGGACCTCCTGGTCGTGCCTCGGGGCACGGTCGCGAGCGACTGACTCGGCGCGGGCCCGGGGTGCGGGGCGCACGACAGCACTGTGACAGGGACGGTGAGACGGTGCGCGGCAGGCTGGAGGGGAGGGCCCGAGCCTGTCGAGGTCGAGCCGAGGAGTCGCCGGGAACGTCGCGGAAGCAGGCGTCTCGTCAGCGGGGGCCCCGTGCCCGGCCGGCGAGACGCTCGAGGATCCCGCGGCAGGCTCCACAACCTGCCGGCAGGTCGGCCCGGTTGTGGCGGCAGCCGTCCCGGCTGCCGGCTGGGTGGGTGCGCCGAGTCGGCCGCGGCCCCCGCCCGGCAGGCGGGACGCCTGCCGCCACGATCGTGTCGTGCACCCCGGGGTGCGCCTTGACTGGTTCTCGTATGCAATGCATATTACGATCATGAGGATCACGCTGTCGATCCCCGACGCTGTCGCCCGCCGGTTCCTGGCCGTCGTGCCGCGACGCCACCGCTCCGCCACGGTCGCGCGCCTGCTCGAGCAGGAGCTGTCCCGCCACGAGGACCGGCTCGAGTCGGCGTGCCTGGCCGCCAACGCGGACCCCGCGCTCGCGGCCGAGGTCGAGGAGTGGCAGGCGTTCGACGACCCTCCCGGCCGCGGCGAGGACGCGTGAGCCCGCTCCGCGGCGAGGTCTGGTGGGCCCGGCTCGACCCGACGCTCGGGTCCGAGCTCCGCAAGACCCGCCCCTGCCTGGTCCTCACCGCGGACACGCTCAACCGCCTCCGGCGAACCGTGGTGGTGGTCCCCTACTCGAGCGCCGCTCGAGCGCACCCGCCCGTCACCGTCGCGGTGTCATGCCAGGGCCGTCCGTGCGTGGCGGTCGTCGACCAGGTGCGGGCCGTCGCCCGCGAGCGCCTGGTCGAACGGGTCGAGTGCGCATCGGAGGAGGACCTCGCGGCGATTCTCGGCGCCCTCGCCGAGGTCCTCGAGATGGCGTGACCCGGCTCCCGGCGGCGCGGGCCCCCGCCGCCCGCCGCCGGGCACGTCCCGGCGACCCGCTTTCCCTCAGAAGGTGAACGTCACGCCCAGCTCCGGCCCCTGGTAGGTCGCGTCCATGGCGAAGACGCCGCGGTCGCCGGCGTCGTCGAAGTCCTGGGCGAGGACGCGGTAGCCGAGCAGGATCGTCACCGACTCGCTCGGGCGCCAGCCGAGGTCGAGCTTGGCCTGCCACTGGAGGTCCATGCCCACCCCGAAGCCGCCCACGTCCCCCTGGCCCGCCACCAGCCACGACTCGGCCAGCGGCGCGGAGAAGCGGAGACCGACCACCGGGTCGAAGAAGTCGTCGCCGGCCTCGGCGTGGAACGGCTCGCCCGAGATCGGCAGGGTGGTCGCGACCTCGGTGCTGAGGTCGGTGTAGCGGACCCCGGCGAAGGCCTCGAGCACCGGGCTGAAGCGGTAGCCGGCGTCGACCTCGGCGACCGTCATGTCGACGTCCATGGAGCGCCCGTCCTGGGAGTGGCCGAGGCCGAAGAAGGCTCCCTCGAGCGAGAAGCTCCACTTCGGGGTCTGCAGCCGGTAGCTGGCCAGCCCGCCCATCTCGAGGTTGTCGATGAACTCGTCGACGTCGACGTCGATGTCGGTGGTCGCGTCCCCGACCGAGGCGGTGCCCGAGATCTGCAGGCCGGCGCCGTAGAGGGTCAGGCTGTGGGTGGTCTGCGCCAGCGCCGCGAGCGGCGCGAGCAGCAGCGGCGTCAGGCAGAGGGCTGCGATCCGAGAGCTCCTGGTCATGTGACAGGTCCCCTTTCTGCGTCACGTCCCGGGTTGGGAACGCGGTTGGCGGTCGGTGATCTTCCCCATGAGCGAGCCGCTCGGTCCCGGGTCGAGGACCGGGCCGAGCGACGCGTGGCCCGGGGTCAGGCGCGGCTGGCGCGGGGGCGCCCAGCCGTGTTCCCCGCTGACGATCCCGACGTCCGTGCCGCAGGCGCCGGGCGCGACGGCCTCGACCAGGACCGAGCCGTCGTGCGGTCCTGGCCCCGGGACGTCCTCGCACCGCGCGGTGCCGCGCTCCCTGGGCACGGCGGTGGTCGCCGTCATCGGCTCGCCTCCTGTCGGGCTCCGCTGTCCTCGCGCGGCCCCCGCTCCGCGGCGCCGCCGACGCCGAGCGAGTCCGCGGCGACGGCGAGCGCCCGGTCCTCGGGGTCCCGGAAGTCCCGCTCCACTCCCCGGCTGAGGAGGTCGAGCTCCGACGCGAGGAGGGCGGCTCGCTGCGGCGGCGAGAACCGGAGGAGGTTGTCGAGCATGGCGCGCAGGCGCCGGGCGACCTGGATGCTCTCCCGCCCGAACTGCCGGATCTCGGTGACCGACAGGCTGACGAAGTCCTCCCAGCCCGGCGTCCGGTAGACCAGCCGCAGCGTGCCCGCGGCGTCCTCGACCCGGCCAGTGTCCAGCTGCCGCGCGGCCACGGTCCGCAGCAGGCGCTGGATCTGGTCGAGGGCGAGCACGGCGGTGGTCGGGTCGTTGATCGCCGGCGAGAGCGCCTTGGAGGCGCCCTGGCGCCGTCGACGCCGATCACGGGCTCGACGCCGAGGGCCGCGTCCAGGCGCCGGACCAGCGGGAAGAGCGGCAGCGCGGCGACCATCCCGAGCAGCGCCGGCAGCCACACCGAGCTCTTGAGGAAGGTCGTGATCCGGTAGCGCTGGAGCCAGGTCATCGCCGCACCTCCGAGCCGTCCCCCCGGTCGCGCCCTCACTGCGCCGGGATGGTGACCGGCGGCAGGTCGTCGGCGGCGCCGGGGTCGGCGATGGCCGTCGAGTCGTCGCAGCGGTCCACCGGGACGGTCCCCGGCCCGATGAGGGTGCAGCCGGCCGAGGGCACGGCGGCGTCGGGCCTGACCCTCTCCGCCGCGAGCGCCACCGGCACGAAGACCAGCAGCCAGAGGAGGGGGTTGTGGCGGACCTCCGCGAGCAGCCGGTTCATGGCGCCTCCCGGCTCCCGGTCTCGGTCGTGCCAGCGGCCGTCGCCTCGTACTGGGCGACCGCCTGCTCGAGGTTGAAGAGCAGGCGCTCGCGGCCGAGGGTCGCACCGAGCGGGGAGCGCTCGACCATGGCCAGCACGCTCGGGAGCATTCCCTGTTTGTTCTGATCTGGGTGGGGGGCTGTGATCTCAGTAG
>CAYTJW010000700.1:0-3461 GCA_964438135.1 uncultured Thermoanaerobaculia bacterium | reverse complement strand
CTATCCTGCCCGGCGGGGGTCCCGTGGACGAGCCGCCACTGCCGCAGCCCCCTCAACCGGGGCCCGCTCCCCCCTCGCCGGAGGGGGCGCCGGCGGCCAGCGAAGCCTCGGCGGCGGCCTCGCCGCGCCTCACCCCACCGGTCCTCGCCACCCTCGCCCTGGTCTTCGCCTTCGGCGTCGGCACCATGCTGACCCAGGCGCCGACCTACGACGAGCGGACCCACCTCCGCTACGGCCTGCAGCTGCTCCACCTTTCGGCCGCCCGCTTCGACGACAGCAAGATGCCGGTCTCGGCCCTCAACGCCCTGCCCAGCCGCGTCGCCGAGGCGCTGGGGGTGGACTGGGGCGGGTGGCGGCGGCACGACCTCGACGTCCGCGCCGGCCGGGTCGTGACGCTGCTGTTCTCGGTCCTGCTGGCCGCCTACGTCTGGCGCTGGTCGGAGCGCCTGTACGGGCCGGCGGCCGGGCTGCTGTCCCTCGCCCTCTGCGCCCTGTCGCCGAGCCTGATCGCGCACGGCCAGCTCGCCACCACCGACCTTTTCGCCACCCTCGGCGTCACCGCCGCCTGCTACCACGCCTGGCGCTTCGCCCGCGCGCCCGGCCCCGGCACGGCGCTCGCGAGCGCCCTCGCCCTGGCCGCCTCCCTCCTCGCCAAGTACAGCTGCGTCCTCCTCTTCCCGATCGTCGCCGGCCTCTGGGCGGTGCAGCTGGCGACGCCGGGCTCGGCCTTCGCCGCCGCTCCCCGCGCACGCCGTGCCGCCGGCGCCGCGGCCCTCGCCGCGCTGCTGGTCGCCACCACCATCCTGGTCGTCAACCTCGGCTTCCTGCTCGACCGCACCGGCACCCCCCTCGCCTCCTACCGCCTGCGCAGCGCCGCCATGAGCTCGCTGCGCGACCGGCTCGGCCCGCTCGCCCGCGCGCCGCTGCCCCTGCCCTACCCGTTCCTGGAGGGCCTGGACTGGGTCAAGGCCCGGGACGAGACCGGCGAGGGCTACGGCAACCTCTACCTGCTCGGCCACCTGCGCGAGTCGAGCGAGGGGTTCAGGGGATTCCCCGGCTACTTCCTGGTCGCGCTGGCGCTCAAGGAGCCTCTGCCCGCGCAGCTCCTGCTCCTCGCCGCGCTGGTCGCCCTCGGGGTCCGCCGCCGCGGCTCGATGCTCGGGGACGAGCTCTTCCTGCTGGCGCCGGCCGCGGTCCTGCTGCTCTACTTCAACCTGCTCGTCAACGCCCAGATCGGCGTGCGGCTCGTCATCGGCGTGCTGCCCCTGCTGCACGTCGCGGCCGGCGGGCTGCTGGCCGCCGGCTGGCAGGGCGCGCCGCGCCGCCTGCGCCGGTGCGTGACGGCGCTCCTCGCCTGGCTGCTGGCGTCGGTGGGCTCGTACTGCCCGAGCTACGTCCCCTACTTCAACGAGCTGGTCTGGGACCGCACCCGCGCCTGCCGCTACCTGGCCGACTCCAACCTCGACTGGGGCCAGGCCCAGTGGGCGCTCCGGCGCTACCTCGAGGAGCACCCGGACGCCCTCGTCAACCCGCCGCACCCGACCGCCGGGCGGGTGGTGGTCGGCGTCAACCTGCTGGTCGGCGTGATGGGCGAGCCCGAGGACTACGCCTGGCTGCGGGACCGCTTCGAGCCGGTCGGCCACGTCGGCCACGCCTACCTGGTCTACCAGGTCCCGCCCGGGGCGGTCGCATCCCCGCACTCCGCCCCGCCCCCGCCGGACTGAGCCGGGGGACCCTCCCCGGCAGCGGTACACTCGACTGGGCGGAGGGACCGGACCTTGAGCGAGACCCTCGCGTTCTTCGTCCCCTGGCAGGGCGGCTGCGTGCCACTCGAGCGCCAGCTGCTGGACGCGCTGGCGAGCCCTGCCGGCGTTGACGCCGCGCGTGAGCTCTACCAGCTCATGCTGGGCTGCGGCACGGTGGAGGTGGCGGTCGCCCGCGGTGGATTCCAGGTCTCCTGGGCCCTGCCCGAGGGCGGGCCCGAGCCCTTCGCGCACGCCCTCGAGCTCCTGGGCCGCGGCGCCATTCCCGGCGCAACCCTGATCCTGCGGGCGCTCCTCCAGCAGCGGCCGCACGACCCCGAGGTGCTGCTCCACCTCGGGCTGGCGGAGCAGCTCGGCGCGGCGCTGCCCGGCGCAATCGCCCACCTCCGCGAGCTGGTCCGCCTCGACCCGTCCCACGCCCGCGGCTGGCTCGCCCTCGGCCGCGCCCTCGAGCGCGCCGACCGCGCCGACGAGGCCATCGCCGCGACCCGGGAGGCGGTGCGCCTGGCGCCCGAGGACGCCGTCGCGCGCGGGACCCTCGGTTGGCTCCTGGCCGGGGCCGGCCGGCCCGACGAGGCGCTGCCGCACCTGCGCGAGGCCCTCCGCCTCGCCCCGACCGACCAGGAGGCGCACTACCTCCTGGGCCACGCCCTGGTGGACCGGGGCCGCCGGGAGGACGCCGACGAGGCCGACGGGCTGCTCGAGCGGGCGATCGCCCTCGACCCCGCCAGCCCGACCGCGCAGGAGTGCCGCCAGGAGCGCGGGCGACTCCGGTTCCGCTGGCCGGGCGCGGTGGCGGATGAGCCCACCCTCCGGGGCTGAGCCGGGCGGCTGGCCCGGGGCGACGCCCGGAGCCCCCCGCCGCTCTCCCCTACCGCCAGTCCCCGACCAGCTCGAAGGCGGCCCAGTAGAAGGGGTGCGTGGCGTCGAGGCGGCGACCCGCGGCGCCGTCGACCTCCGCCTCGACCGGGCCGCGAACGAGGTCGACCTGCGCCCGGCGCAAGGCCTCGTCCGTGGGCGAACCGGACGAGAGGTTGGCGTAGAAGCGGCGCATCAGCTCGGCGGTGCTCGCGTCCGCCACCGACCACAGCGAGGCCAGCACCGCGCGGGCCCCGGCGTACTGGAAGGCGCGGGTCAGACCGAGGATGCCCTCGCCCGCGACCTCCCGGCCGAGCGCGGTCTCGCACGCCGACAGGGTCACCAGGTCGGCGTCGAGCCGCACCTGCTCGAAGACCTCCCAGGCCTGCAGCAGGCCGTTGTCCTGGCCCTCGGCCGGGACCTCCGGCATGGTCAGGGCGACGCCCGAGGACAGCGGCCGGCGCTCGTCGACGAGGCCGTGGGTGGCGAAGTGGAGGCGCCGCGCCCCGGTCCCGACCGCCTTGGCCCGCTCCTCGGTGGCGTCCGCGCCCAGCCACACCGTGGCCCGGTCGCCGAGCAGGCGGCGGAGGCCCTCGACCTCGAGCCGGGAGGCCGGCAGCGGCGCCAGCGACAGCCGGCCGCTCGCCGCGGCGGGCGGGAACCGGGGGTCGCCGAAGGCGACCAGGGTCGCCTCCCCGCGCGGCCGCCGCAGCCGCTCGAACAAGCTCACCACCTGACCGCCCTTGGCTGCGCTCGGCGCTGCCGGCTCCTTGGCCTCGCTCGCCTCGCTCGGCCCCACGCCCACCGGCGCCGCTTCCACCGGCTTGGCTGGCTCGGCCG
>CAYTJW010000699.1:0-3463 GCA_964438135.1 uncultured Thermoanaerobaculia bacterium | reverse complement strand
GGGCCCGCGGCCTGCTCGAGCAGTCGGTGGCCGAGCTGCCGTCGGACGGCCTCCTGCGCGCCTACCTGGCGGTGGCCGAGATGAAGCTGAAGCGGGCGGGCGCCGCCATGACCAACGCCGACCGGGCGGCCCGCGACGCCGGCGGCCTGTTCTACCCGCAGGTCATCGCCGGTCAGGTGTTCCTGGCCGGCGACCGGCCCGGCGAGGCGTTGCCCCGCCTCGACCGGGCCGAGGAGCTGCTGCCCGGCGTGCCCGAGGTGTCGCTGCTGCGCGGCACCGCGCTGGAGAAGACGGGGCGGCGGCAGGAGGCGGTCGAAGCCTACCGCAAGGTCCTGACCCTGACCACGCCCGACACCGAGGAGGGTCAGGAGGCCACCCGGCGCCTGCAGGCGCTGGGCGCGGCGTGAGGAGCCGGATCGCGGCAGCGGGGCCCGGGCGCCGGGCCGCCGGGATGCCGTAGCAGATCTCGTCCCCTCGACCGGGAGGGCGACGGTGAGAGTGCTCGGATCGAGAGCACCTGACAGCACAGGAGGCTGGAAATGACGAGGAGGCTGGGAGCTGAGTGCTTCGGTACTGCCTGGTTGGTCTTCGGCGGCTGCGGCAGCGCCGTTCTGGCCGCCGCCTTCCCGCAGCTCGGGATCGGCTTCGCCGGCGTGGCGCTGGCGTTCGGGCTGACCGTCCTGACCATGGCGTACGCGGTCGGGCACATCTCGGGCGGGCACTTCAACCCGGCGGTGACGCTCGGGCTGTGGGCTGGCGGCCGGTTCCCGGCGCGCGACATCGCGCCCTACGTCGTCGCCCAGGTCGTCGGCGCGTCCGTCGGCGCTCTCCTCCTCTCGGTCATCGCCCGGGGCAAGGCCGGCTTCGACCTGGTGCAGAGCGGTTTCGCCGCCAACGGCTTCGCCGAGCACTCGCCCGGCGGGTACTCCCTCGCGGCCGGCTTCACCGCCGAGGTCGTGCTGACGTTCTTCTTCCTGCTCGTGATCCTGGGGGCGACCGACCGGCGCGCCCCGGCGGGCTTCGCGCCGATCGCGATCGGCCTCGCCCTGACCCTGATCCACCTGGTCGGCATCCCGGTCACCAACACCTCGGTCAACCCGGCGCGCAGCACCGCCCCGGCCCTGTTCGTCGGCGGCTGGGCGCTGCAGCAGCTGTGGCTGTTCTGGCTGGCGCCGCTGCTCGGCGGGGCGCTGGCCGGGCTGGCCCACCGGTGGCTCGCGGCCGGCGAGGCCGAGTAGAGGCCTGCGGCCGGAACCGGGGGAGAGCGCCGCGGGCGGTCGTGCCCGCGGTGCTATCCTGCCCGGCGGCGTCACTGTCCACGGGAGGTGCGCATGACCTGTCGAGTCCTCCGTCGCAGCGTCCTGGTCGCGGCCCTCGCCGCCGTCGCGTCGGGCTGCGCCACCACCTTCTCGCCGGACGCCATCCGGGCCGAGATCAACCGCCAGACCGGGGCCGACCCGCCGAGCGTGCTCGAGCTCAACTTCGGCCGCGTCACCATGGCCCTGGCGCGCAGCGTCATCGGCCCCAACGCCGACGGGTCCTTGCCGCTGGCCGGGCTGACCCGCTTCGAGCTGGCGGTGTACGGCGTCCCGGCCACGGGTCAGCCCCTCGACTTCACCCGCATGGCGGTGCGCGGCTGGGAGCCGACGGTCCGCGCCAAGACGGAGCGGGGCTCGACCCTGGTCCTGGTCCGGCAGTCGGGCGACGCCATCGGCGACCTGGTGCTGGTGGCGGCGGACGCGGAGCAGGCGCTCTACGCCCGCCTCGCCGGCCGCCTGTCGCGGGACCTGCCCGAGGCGCTGGGCCAGGCCGTCACCGAGCGGGGCACCGACGGCGTCAGGCGAGAGCTGATGTCACTCGCCGAGCAACCGGAGCCGGCGACCGGTACGGGCCCCTGACCCGGGCCAGCGACCGCGGCGGCCGCCGCCGGGCAGGCTGCCGGCCTGGGCGCCGACAGCTCAGGCGCGTCCGAACGCCACCTCGTGGTAGAGGCGGTCGAGACGGGTGCGGTGAGAGACCTCCTGAGCGGCCAGGGCCCGGAAAAGGGTGGTCAGGCCGGGGTCGGTCGCGGCGGCGGCGAGGCCGGTGTAGAGCCGGAACGCGTCGTGCTCGGCGTTGATGGCGTAGAGCAGCACCTGGGCGAGCGAGGCGTCCTCCCCGGGCTCCCGGACGGCGGCGACCTCGGCGTCCGGGGGCGAGGCGAGGCGCCGGATGCCGAGCGCCGAGAGGTCCCCGGCCGCGACCGCCTCCAGTCGGTCCCGGTGCTCGTCCTCCTCGCTGGCGATGGCGCACAGCACCTCGGCCAGCTCGGGCTTGGCGACCCGTTCGGCCAGCGAGCGGTAGCGCTGGGCGGCCCTCAGCTCCTCGGCGATGGCGAACGACAGCACCTCGGCGGGGGAGCCGAGCTCGGCGGGCAGGCTCTGGTCGCTGGCCACGGGTGACCTCCCTCGTCGGGCAACATGCCCATGATACCCCGGCGCACCCGATCCCTCGGGCCCCCGGGGCAGGGCGGTGCAGGGCCGGCGCGCTGCGGTCCGGGTCGGGTCTCGCCCCGTGGTGCTCGTCGGGGTGAACGGGGAGATGACGGGCGAGGTGGAGGCGTTTGACGGGGAGCCGGGGCGGAACGCGGCAGGGGCGCTCGTCGCGCCCCGACCGGCCGCGGCGACGGACATCGGGCAGGGCGCCGGAGCGCACCTCGAAGGGCTCACGGTGCGGCCCGCTACAGGTGCTTCTCGATCGGCAGGAGAGACAGGACGGTCACCCAGAGCCGGCGCCAGAAGCCCACGTCGGGCTCGGCGGCGTGGACCACCTCGCGGCCGCCCGCCCGCTCGACCCAGGTCAGCTTCCCCCGCCCGGACGGGCGCAGCTCGTAGGCCACCCCGGCCGTGGCGCCGAGGTACTCGTCGCCGACGTTGCGGCCGCCGACGATGGTCGCCTGGTTGTCGGCGGTGAACGACTTGTCGTGCGTGCGCCGGTTCAACCGCCCGAAGTCGGCGAGGTAGTTGAGCGCGCGCGGCGCGCGGTCCGCGAGGGGGTTGAAGAGGCGGACCTCGATGAGCGGGTGGGCGTCCAGCCCGGCCAGGAGCGGGTCGAGGCCGGAGGTGCTGTTGTCGTCGAGCAGCAGCCGCACCCGCACGCCGCGGTCGGCGGCGTCGACCATGGCCTGGTACAGCAGCGTCCCTGACAGGTCGTCGTGCCAGATGTAGTACTGGGCGTCGAGGGAGCGCTCGGCGGCCCGCGCCAGCAGCACCCGGGCCGCGAAGGCGTCGCGCGCGTTGGCGAGCGGGAAGATCCCCGACGTCCCCGGGTGGGCCGCGACCAGCGGCTCGACGGCCTTCCCCAGGCGGGTGGCGGCGGTGTCGGTCAGGGCGGTCGAGACGGTGCGGTCCGCGATCGGCGGCAGGCTCGCGCACGCCGCCGTGAGCCCGAGGGCGAGACCGAGCGCGGCGGCCCGGCGGCGCCG
>CAYTJW010000698.1:0-3475 GCA_964438135.1 uncultured Thermoanaerobaculia bacterium | reverse complement strand
CGCTGCTGGGCCTGGGTGTCGCTGGTCGACGAGGTCACCGGCGACCCGACCAACTGGTGGTGAGCGGAAGCGGGTCCACGAGACGCTTCCGCAACCGCCGCCGCCCCCTCGCGGCCGCCCCCTCCGCGCCGGCAGCTCGCCCGTGGTGGCGCCCGTGGCCGTTGGCCCGCACGTCCTCCCATGAAGACTGCCTCGGCGCGAACGGCCGCCGCCGGCGGCGCTGCAAAGGCCGCCCGCCCCCGCCGTTCCAGGGGCGAGCAGGAGGGGACGACGAGCATGAGCTTCACCCGCCCGACCAGCATCGCCGAGGAGAAGTGGGACGCGGTCCTCTCCAACGGCTTCTACGTCGGCAAGCAGGTCCCGGTCCGCGCCCACGCCCTCGACATCGACGGCGACGGCGCGGAGGAGCTGTGCCTGCAGGTCGAGGGGCACCTGGTGGTGGTGAAGGACCGCCAGGTCTCAAGCGACCACGACGACTGCTGGCTCGCCCCGGTGCCGGTCGAGGGGGACGCGCGCTCCTGGTACGCGCTGGTGACCGAGCACACGGTGGCCCTGTTCCACGGCGGCGAGAAGCAGTGGGAGCGCCCCGTCCCCGGCAGCCAGGGGGAGCGGTACCGCTCCGAGGCCAACCGGGGGTGCGGCGTCCTGGTCGCCGACGTCGACCGCGACGGGCAGGTCGAGGTCCTGGTCTTCACCAGTCGCGGCCGGCTCCACGCCTTCCGCCTCGACGGCCAGCCGTGCTGGCACAGAGTCCTGGCGCGGGGCAAGTTCCACGACGCCTCGATGCTCGTCGCAGCCGACGCCAACCACCCGTCCCGGCCGCTGCTGGTGGTCAGCGCCCGCTGCACCTGGCGCCGCCGCCTGCTCGGCCCGAAGGACTGGGGCCCCGACCACCTGACCTGCGTCCTCGACGGCCGCCGCCTGTGCCACCGCCAGTGGGACGCCCCGGTCAGCCACCCGGTCGCCGGCTCGCCGGGCGAGCTGCTCGCCGCCGACGGCTCGCGCTTCCGCCTCCTCGACGGCGTCCTGACCAGCTGCAACGGCATCGCCCGGCGCGAGGGCTCGAGCCGCAAGTCGCTGCCGGTGGTCGACCCGGCCGAGCCGGGGCGGGTGGCGCTGGCGCTGTGGGAGGGCCCCACCCAGGGCCTCACCCTCACCGCCGCCGACGGCACCCACCTGTGGGCGTGCCACCTCGGTCGGCCCCCGGCCGAGATCGAGGTCGAGCACGGCGTGCTCGGCCGGGCCTCCTCCCCGGCCGACGGGCTGGTCGCGCTCCGCTTCACCGAGACCCGCGTGCTGGCCGAGTACCAGGCCAAGGTGCAGACGGCCCACGTCGCCATCTTCGACCGCTCCGGCACGCTGCTCGGGGTCCACGACATCCCGGCGCGGGACCGCGAGCAGGAGCCGGTGCCGATCCTGCTCGACGACCTCGACGGCGACGGCCGGGTCGAGCTGGTCCTGCTCGGCCGCGAGCGGCTGCAGGTGCTGGAGGTGGCGGTCGACCTGCCCCGCGCCGACGCCGAGATGGACAGCGCCCTCGGCCTCGGCGGGCTGCCGCCCTTCCCGCTGCCGCCGGAGGACCCCTGGGCGGTCGACCTGCTCGACGAGGCGGCGGCGCGCGGAGGTGAGTCGTGACCGTTCGCCCCAGCTGGCTCCTCCACCCCGCCTACCGGCACGGCCTCGAGGTGGTCTTCCGCCTGTTCCAGGCGCCCGACGCCGCGACCCGCGGCTTCGTCGCCTCGGTGCTGCTGGTGCGCGACTCGACGTCGCTGCTGTCCGGGCTCTACGGCTCGGGCAAGACCCAGCTCGTCCACCTCGTCCGGACCGTGTTCTTCACCGGCCCGGGCGCGGCCGAGGCGGACTTCGGCTTCGTCGCCTGCACCCAGGACCTGACGCCGATGGACACCCTCTTCTCCATCGACCTGGCCCGGCTGATGGGGGGCGAGGAGGTGGTCCGCCCGCGCCGGGTCGTGACCGCCCGCCTCAAGTTCGTCAACGAGGTGCAGCGGGCCAGCTCGCTGGTCTACAACGCCCTCCTGCCGCTGCTCGCGGAACGGGTCGTGGCCTACCGCGACCAGGTCTTCGCCAGCCCGCCCTTCGTCTGCCTGCTCGACGCCAACCCCCACGACGCCGGCTCGTCCGACATCCCCAACGCCTTCCTCGACCGCGTCGACTACTCCCTCGAGCTCCGCCTGGCCTCGTCCGCCGACATCAGCACCGTCCTCGGCCGCATCTCGACGGATGACGGCAGCCGCTGGGGCAGCCTGGCCGACCTCGCCGCGCCGGTGCTGTCCCCGGCGGGGATGGAGGAGATCTGGGCCGACGTCCGCCGGGTCGAGGTCGGCGCCGAGGTCCGCCTGCTCGGCGCGCTGGTGGCGGCCCACCTGCAGCGCTGCGTCCACGTCGACCGCTCGACCGTGGCCCCGGACTACGACCTGCCGTGCGGCCAGTGCTCCTTCCGCGGCAACCTGTGCGCCAAGCTCGTCACCATCCCCGGCCACCGCTTCCTGATCTCGTCCCTGCGCCTGGCCCAGGCGCGCGCCTGGCTGCGCCGCTCGCCGGCGGTCGAGGTCGACGACCTGCTGTGGACCCTCCCCTTCACCCTCGCCCACCGGCTGCGGGTCCGCCCCGACGCGCTCAAGCTCTACCCGAACATGAGCGAGTGGCTGATGGACGAGGCCTACCGGCGCGCCATCCGCCCGCGCGTGCCCCGCTGGCGCCAGGCCATCGCCTTGCTCGGGGAGGGCGCCGACGCCCACTCCCCGACCCTCGGCGCGATCGCCGACCGGGACCTGGCCCTGGCCGACCTGGTGCGGCGCGACGCCCGCCTGGCGGCCGCCGCGGAGGCGGCAGGTGCCTGAGACCGCGCCCCGCCGGGCCCCGGCCGGTCTCGAGCAGCGGCTGCGGCGCCTCGCCGTGCCGGTGGCCGCGTTCTGGGACGAGGGCCTGCGGGTCGTGGTCGAGGGCGCCAGCCCGGCCTTCGGCTGGGACCACGTCGCCATGCCGGCCGCGGCCGCGACCTGGGGCGACGACCAGTGCACCTGCCTGCTGCTGCACGAGTGGGGCCACCGCTGCCTGGCGCCGGCAACGGTCGAGCGCGCCCGCTGGTGGGAGGTCATCGCCCGCCTCGAGGGCATCCAAGCGAGCGGCGAGGCGGTCAACATCGCCGCCGACCTGCTGGTCGACGGCTGGTACCTCGCCCACCCGCTGTGGGGCGAGCTGTACGAGCGGACCGAGCGCGCCGAGCTCGGGCGGGTCCTGGCCACGCCGCAGGGGAGGGCCGCCCTGCGCGACCCGGTCGCCAACCTGGCCGTGGCCGCCTACGTCGAGCTGGCCGGCTGGCACGAGCAGCTCGCCCACCTGCCGCTCGACTCAGCCGTCGCCCGCCGTGCCGTGGCCGCCCTGCGCGACGAGTCCTCCGGCCCGGACGACCGCCTGCGCGCCTTCTGCCGGGTGGCCGCGCCCCTGTTCCGCC
>CAYTJW010000697.1:0-3481 GCA_964438135.1 uncultured Thermoanaerobaculia bacterium | reverse complement strand
GCCGTGCTGGTCGTCGCCTGGCTCGGCCCGCTGGGCGACCTGCGCAGCCCCGGCCTGCTCGCGGTCGCCGTCGGCGTCCTCGGGCTGGCCGCGGCCCGCCAGCTGCTGGTCGCGCGCAGCAACCTGTCGCTGCGGCTGCTGGCCCAGGCCGAGCTGGCGCAGCGGCGCCAGGCCGAGCAGGCCCTGCAGCGCGCCAGCGAGGGGCTCGAGGCCGAGGTGGCGGCGCGGACGGCCGAGCTGCGGCTGGCCAACGAGCGGCTCAGCGCCGCCCTCGGCGAGCGGCGGCGGGTGGAGGAGCGGCTGCGGCTCCTGACCCGGACGGTCGAGCAGAGCCCGGTGGGGGTCGTGATCACCGACACCCAGGGCATCATCGAGTACGTCAACCCGGGCTTCACCCGCCTCACCGGCTACCGGGCCGAGGACGTGGTGGGGCGGAACCCGCGCCTGCTCAAGTCGGGCCTCACCCCGGACGAGGTGTACGCGGACCTGTGGCGGACCATCAGCGCCGGGGGCCAGTGGACCGGCGAGCTCACCAACCTGAGGGCGGACGGCACCCCCTACCACGAGCGCTCGCTGATCTCGCCGATCCTGGACGAGAGCGGCCGGGTCACCCACTACCTGTCGGTCAAGGAGGACGTCACCGAGAGCCGGCGGGTCCTCGACGCCCTGCGCGTCCGCCAGCGGGCCATCGCCACCGCCATCAACGGCATCGCCATCGCCGACCTCGACGGACGCCTGACCGACGTCAACGAGTCGTTCCTGCGCATGTGGGGCTACCCGGCGCAGGAGGAGGTGCTCGGCCGGGCCGCCACCGAGCTCTGGTGCGAGCCGGAGGCAGCCGCCGCGGTGGTGCGCGAGCTCCTCGCCCGCGGCAGCTGGGTCGGCGACCTGAGCGCGCAGCGGAAGGACGGATCCTGCTTCGCCGCCCACGTCGCCGCCACCCTGGTCACCAGCGAGGCGGGCGAGCCGACCTGCCTGCTGAGCTCGTTCGCGGACATCACCGAGCGCAAGCAGAACGAGGAGAGCCTGCGGCGCCTCAACGAGCAGCTCGAGGCGACCGTGGCCGAGCTGCAGCGCCACGACCGCGAGGTGTCGCTGTTGAACCAGCTCAACGAGCTGGTCCAGACCTGCCACACCGCCGACGAGGCGTACCGGGTGGTGGAGCTCACCGCGGCCCGGCTGCTGCCCGGTCAGTCGGGGTGGCTGGCGGTCCGCGACCCCGGGCGGTCGACCCTGGAGGTGGTCGCGCGGTGGGGCGACGCAGGCGACCTCGACGAGGGCGAGCTGGCGCTGGACGACTGCTGGGCCATGCGGCGCGGGCAGGTGCACGAGGTCGGCGACCCGTCCGCCTCGCTCGTCTGCCGGCACCTGCGCCGGCCGCGCGGCAGCTCCTCCTGCCTGCCCCTGGTGGTGCAGGGCGAGAGCCTCGGCCTGCTCCACGTCGCGGCCTCGGCCGATGGCGCCGCCCCGGCCGGGCGGCAGCTGCTGGTCGCCCTCGGCGAGACGGTCAAGCTGGCCCTGTCCAACCTGCGCCTGCGCGAGAGCCTGCGCGAGCAGGCGATCCGCGACCCGCTGACCGGGCTGCTCAACCGCCGCTTCCTGGACGAGCTCCTGCCGCGCGAGCTGCGCCGCTGCGTCCGCCGCGGCCTGCCGGTGACCGTGGCCATGGCCGACCTGGACCACTTCAAGCGGGTCAACGACCGACACGGCCACGAGGCCGGCGACCGCCTGCTGCGCGAGCTCGGCCGCCTGTTGCAGGACGGCGTGCGCGCCAGCGACCTGGTGTGCCGGCTCGGCGGCGAGGAGTTCGTGCTGGTGATGCCGGAGTCCTCGGTCGACTCGACCCTGCCCCGGCTGGAGTCGTTGCGGGAGGCGGTGCGCGGCCTGCGCCTGGAGACCGCGGCGGGCGTGGTGGAGGGGGTGACCATCTCGATCGGCGTCGCCCACGCGCCGACTCAGGCGGCCTCCGCCGAGGAGCTGCTGCGGGTCGCCGACGAGGCGGTCTACGCCGCCAAGCGGGCCGGTCGGGACCGGCTCGTCGTCGCCGGGCGCGAGGACCTGGCGGGCCTCGCCGTGTAGGCCGGCCGGGTCCTCACGACCTCTTCGCGTCGCCGGTGGCGGCGCCGTGGAGCTTGACCTCGACCCGCTCCTCGAGCCGGTCGTAGTACTCCTTGAGCACCGCGATCACCTCCGGCTTGGAGAACTCGGGCGGGACCGGCTTGCCCTCGCTCATCAGCTTGCGCAGCAGGGTGCCGGACAGGAGCAGGCGGGCGCCGCCCTGGTAGCGCCCCTCGTCGTCGATGACCGCCTTCGAGTCGTGCGGGCAGGTCTTCATCGACGCCATCGAGCCGCACTCGTAGCAGTAGAAGGTCCAGTCCATGCAGAGCGGCTTGAGGGCGAGGGCGTCGGGCGGGATCTCGAGGAAGACCTTCTGGGCGTCGAACGGGCCGTAGTAGTCGCCGACGCCGGCGTGGTCGCGGCCGACGATGAGGTGCGAGCAGCCGTAGTTCTGCCGGAACACGGCGTGCAGCAGCGCCTCGCGCGGGCCGGCGTAGCGCATGTCGAGGGGGTAGCCGGCCATGGCCACGCGCTCGCGGCGGAAGTACTTGTTGACGAGGGCGTCGATGGCCTTGACCCGCACCTCGGCCGGGATGTCGCCGGGCTTCAGCTTGCCGACCAGCTGGTGGATGTAGACGCCGTCGCAGACCTCGATCGCGACCCAGGCCAGGTAGGCGTGGGAGGCGTGCATCGGGTTGCGGAGCTGGAGGGCGGCGACGGTGCTCCAGCCGCGCGCCTCGAACATCGCCCGGGCCTCGGCGGGGCGCTGGTAGAGGCCCGCGAACTGCTCCGGGAAGTACGACTCGGACAGCACCTTGACCGGGCCGGCCAGGTTGACCTCGGCCTGCTCCAGCACCATCTTGACGCCGGGGTGGGCCGGGTCGGTGGTGCGGAAGACCTGCCGGCACTCGTGCTCCCGGTCGACGCGGTACTTCTCGTCCACCCGCATGGTGGCCATGAGGGTGCCGGTCTCGGTGTCGACCAGCGCCACCTCCTCGCCGACCGCGATCGAGTCGGCGAGCTCGGGCGCGGCCGAGAGGGTGATCGGGATGGGCCAGAACAGGCCGCCCTTCGACGGCATCCGGTAGGCGTCGCAGACGCCCTGCCAGTCGGCCGAGCCCATGAAGCCGTCGAGCGGGGTGAAGCCGCCGATGCCGAGCATGATCAGGTCGCCGGTCTCGCGGCTGGTGAGGGGGACCCGCTTCATGCCGGCGGCGCGAGCGACCTCGGCGTCGCGCGAGGGGCCTTCGAGCAGCAGGGGCTTGAGGACCGGGCTGCCGTGGGGGGGAACCAGCTTGCTCATCGATCAGCCTCCGTGTTCGGGTGTCCGGGCGGGGGGCGCGGCGCCGCGAGCGCCGGCGCGACCTCCGGCCGCCGGCCGGCCCGTCGCGCCCGGCAGTCTGACAGCGCCGCGCGACAGGGT
>CAYTJW010000696.1:0-3487 GCA_964438135.1 uncultured Thermoanaerobaculia bacterium | reverse complement strand
ACGCCGGCGGAGGTGGGGGACTCCGGCACCGCCTGGCGCCCGGTCGGCGGCAGGCTGGCGACGGCGGCGGGCGCGGTCTCTCCCGAGGTGCGCTTCGTGGTCGCCGCCGGCGCCTCGCCCGACTGCGCGGTCAACCTCGACGACCTGACCTTCTTCCAGATGCTGTGGGGCCACGGCTTCGAGTCCGGCGACACGGCGGGCTGGTCGGACACCCAGCCCTGACGGCCCGCGCCCTCGGGGCACTCGCGGTGCCACGTGTCACGAAGCTCACGATGTTGCGCGCGCCCGAGCGCACCGCGGCGTCGGGCCGCATGGGGTAGAGCGGGTCAGGTCCCGCCCACGTCTCCTCCCGTGCCCGTGGCGGCACATCGCCGGGCCCTGGCCGACCGCTCGCGCGAGGCCCGCGCCGGGCGCACCGCGTGGCCTCGGCAGCGCCGGCGCCCGCGCTACCATGGTGGGCGGAGGACCTCGGCATGACCAGCGACCACCTCTACATCGGCATCAACGGCCACGTCGCGGCGCTGCGGGTGTCCGACGGCGGCGAGGTGTGGCGGACCGCGCTCGACGACGGCGGCAGCGTGTCGGCGACCAGCCACCAGGACGTGTGCGTGCTGGTCGAGGAGGGCAGGGTCTTCGCCGGCTGCAACGGCTACGTCTTCTGCCTCGACCCGTCGACCGGGCGGGTGGTGTGGAAGAACGGCCTCAAGGGGCTGTTCTACAACGACGTCACCCTGGCCCGGCCGGGGCAGGCGGTGCAGGTCGTCAGCCGGCAGCGGTGACCGCCGGGCAGCTCGGCGCCCACCGCGGTCGCGCCGCCCGGGGACGGCGGGTCAGACCCGGAACCGCGCCATCTCCTGCTCCAGGCCGCCGGCGGCCTGGTTCAGGACCTCGATCGCGGCGTGCGAGCCGCGCAGGGCCGCCACCGCCTCGGCCATGGCCTGGGCGAGGTCGGCGACGACGGCCTCGGCCCCCCCGGCCAGGCTCGCCTGGTCCTCCATCCCCTCCAGCAGCGCGTCGAGCACCGGGCCCAGGGTCTCGAAGCGCTCGATGAGGAGGCTCAGCTCGCGACCGACGCGGTCGACGTCGTCGGCCGAGCGCCGGACCTCCTCGGCGAAGGCGGTCGTCTCGGTCACGCCGCCGCCGACCGCCTCCTGCATCCGCCGCACCATGTGCTCGATGTCGACCGTGGCGACCGCGGTCTGGTCGGCCAGCCGGCGCACCTCGCGGGCGACCACGGCGAAGCCGCGCCCCAGCTCGCCGGCCTTCTCGGCCTCGATCGAGGCGTTGAGGGACAGCAGGTTGGTCTGGTCGGCGATGCGGGTGATGGTGGTGACGACCTCGTTGACCAGGGCGGCGCTGTCGCGGATGGCGCCGAGGCGCTCCGAGACGCCGGCCGAGCCCTCCTCCATGCGGCGCATCGCCTCCGCCATCGCCGCCAGCTCGCGCCGGCCGCTGGCGGCGACGGTGGTCGCCTCGCGGAAGGCGTCCACCACCCCGGCGAGGGTCGCCGCCTGGGCGGTGATGGTCGCCGCCACCTGCTGCACCGACGAGGCGGCCCGCTCGGTCGCCTCGTGCTGGCCGCCGAGGGCGGTCGCCTGGTGGCTGGCGACCTCGGCCAACTGGCCGGCGGAGGTGGTGACGTTGCGGCCGGAGCCCCGCACCTGGCCGATGGCGCTGCCGAACGCCTGCACCATGCGGTTGAGGTCGGCGGCGAGGCGGTCCAGCTCGAGCGAGCCGCCGCGCTCGTCGAAGCGCTGCGTCAGGTCGAGGGTGGCGACGCCGCTGGCTCGCTCGACCATCCGCTCGACCGGCTCGGTCAGGCGGCGGGAGAAGTAGGTCGCGAGCAGGACGGCGACGGCGAGGAGCAGCGCCGACAGCAGCAGCAGGCTCAGCCGCAGCCGCCGCACCGGCTCCCGGATCTCGTCCTCGTAGACCGACGAGCACAGGAACCAGTCGGCCGGCTGGAAGTGGAGGACGTAGGACTCCTTCCAGAAGCGGTACTCGCCGGGGTGGTCGGGCCGGTCCCAGGGGTAGCGGAGCGGCCGCTCCGGGTGCGCCGCGGCCGCGGCCAGCTCGTCGAAGATCGGCTTGCCGGTCGACGGGTCGAGCAGGGCGGAGCCGTCGCTGCCGCGGGCGAGCACCGGGTGGACCAGGATGCGGTTCCGCCGGTCGAACAGGAAGATGTAGCCGGTGCCGGCGATCCGCACCTTGCCGAGCGAGGTGGCGAGCCGGTCCAGCACCTCCTCGGTTCGCCGCGCGACGGCGGCGTCGACGTCCGCAGCGGCGGGCCCGGCGCCGCCGGTCGCGCCGGCTGCCGTCGCGAGCAGGGTCTGGCGCAGGGTGGCCACCTCGGCGTACTGCGTCTCCAGGTTGAGCGCCGCCAGGCGGAGGGCGTTGCGGGCCGCCTCCTGCTGCGCGCGGAGCAGCGCGCTCTCGACGGTCTTCTGGGCGAGCGCCAGGAAGGCGATGGTCGTGACGGCGATGATGCCGAGCATCACCGCCATGGTCCGCGAGCGGAGCGAGCGCAGCACCGGCCGACCACCTCACCCGCCGGTCGTCGGCCTCCTCCCCCGAGCCCGACCAGGGAGCGTCGCGACGGCGCCGGCGGTCACCCCATTGTCGCCGATGTGCCCGCCCGGCACCAGCGGGTCGGGCCCGGGCGGGCGGGGGGGGGCTGACGGCTGACGGCCGAGAGCTGATCGCTCGGCGTCAGCCCAGCAGGCTCTCCCGGATGTAGGTGTACTTGCCCTTGTTGACGAGGCCGAAGCCCTCCTCGAACTCGTTGATGAGGCGGGAGACGGTCTCGCGGCTGGTGCCGATCGAGTGGGCGATGTCGGCGTGGGTCGGTCGCCGCACCACGACCCAGCCGTTGCCCATCCGCTGGCCGTGGTCGCGGGCCAGGTCGAGCATGTAGCGGGCGAGGCGGCCGGCGACGTCCATGTAGGCCAGCGACTCCATGGTCGAGTTGGCCCGCCTGAGGCGACGCGACAGGATGGTGAGGAGCTTGCGGGAGATGCTCGGGGTGGTGTCGAGGAGGTGCTGGAACTCGCGCCGGCCGATCGCCGCCAGCTCGACCGCGGTGACGGTGATGACCGAGGCCGAGCGCGGCGCCGACTCGAGCATGGCCATCTCGCCGAACACCTGGCCGGTGCCGAGCACGGTGAGGATGAACTCGCGGCCGTCCGAGGTGGTGGTGACGATCTTGACCTTGCCGCTGACGATCACGTAGACCGCGTCGGCCGGGTCGCCGGCGTGGAAGATCGGCGTGTCCTTGGTCACGGTCCGCGCCTGGGCGAGCGCCGTGACCTTGGCCAGCTCGTCCGGGTCGAGCTCGGAGAAGAGCTCGACCCCGCCCAGCACCGCCGCCAGCCGGTCGCTCATGGCCCCTCCGCCTCGATGACGCCGGACACCAGCTCCGCGACCCGCTGCCCGGTCACGGGCGCGGTCAGGGCGGCGCAGCCGGGCGCGGCGTCCTCGCCCGGCGGGC
>CAYTJW010000695.1:0-3487 GCA_964438135.1 uncultured Thermoanaerobaculia bacterium | reverse complement strand
CGCACCGCACCCCGGTCTGGCCCGCGCCCGCGGCCGGCGCGAGCGCGACCGGCCCCACGACCTCCTGCGCCGCCGCCGACGCCGCCAGGGTCAGCACCACGAGAAGGGTCCACCGACTCATGACCGTCCCTCCATCTCCTGCCGGTGCGCGGCCAGCAGGGTTCGCATCGTCTCCCGGTCGACCCGGCCGTCGGCCGCGGCCGCGCGCAGCAGCCGCTCGAACTCGCCCGTCAGGCTCTGGTCCTCGACCACCTGGATCTTGGCAATGAGGCGGTCGAGCCGCAACCGCACCGTTGGGTAGCTGATCCCGTACACCCGCCCCAGCTCCTTGAGCGAGCCCGAGGCGAGGACGAACCGCTTGAGGAAGGCGCGGTCCTCCTCGTCGAGGTAGTCGAGCCAGGGTCGCCGGGAGGGCGGGTCTGAGGCTGGATTCAACTTCATTTCGTCCGACATGGAGAACAATATAAACTTCGTTGAGGAGATTGTCAAGATCATTGATGTTGGCGTGGTCCGACCGCCGACCACGGGTGCGGCTGCGGGATGGGCGCCTTGACGGGCGGTGCGGGGGGCGGCTAGGCTCTCGGACCGGCACCGACGAGCAGAGGAGCACGCCATGAAAGTCCGCGAGATCCGAGCGTTGCAGGGAGCCAACTTCTGGAGCAAGCGGCCGGTGGTCCGCATGGTCGTGGACATGCAGAATCTGGCCGACACCCACTCGAACCAGGTGCCGGGCTTCGCCGACCGGCTGGCGGCCCTGCTGCCGAGCCTGGAGGAGCACCGCTGCGCCGCCGGCGAGAAGGGCGGTTTCATGCGCGCGGTGCGGGCCGGGTCGCCCTTGCCGCACGTGGTCGAGCACGTCGCCATCGAGCTGCAGTACCTGGCCTACATGGACACCACCTACTGCGCCTCGTTCCCGACCAAGGCGCGCGGCGTCTACCAGGTGATCTTCGAGTACTGGGTCGAGGAGGCGGGCATCTTCGCCGGCGAGGAGGCGGTGCGAATCGTCTCCGACCTCATTGCCGGTAAGGACGACGACGACATCGACGTCGACGGCGTCATCCACGAGATCAGGAACCTGCGCGACGACCACTACCTCGGCCCGTCGACCATGGCCATCGTCGACGAGGCGCGCCGGCGCGGCATCACCGTCATCCGCCTCGACGACTACAACCTGGTCCAGCTCGGCGAGGGCAAGAACCAGAAGAAGATCCAGGCCTCGCTCACCTCCCACACCGGCATCATCCCGGCCGAGACCGCGGGCAACAAGAAGCTGACCAAGATGATGCTCGCGGACAACGGCATCCCGGTGCCCCGCGGCACCATCGCCAGCCGCATCGAGACGGTGCAGGAGGACGCCGAGGAGCTCGGCTACCCGGTGGTCATCAAGCCGCTCGACGGCCACCACGGCAAGGGCGTCACGGTCGGGGTGAGGAACGCCGAGCAGCTCGCGGCCGCCTTCGCCCGCGCCAAGGAGTACTGCCCCAAGGTGGTGGTCGAGCAGATGGCGGTGGGTCGGGACTTCCGCATCCTGGTCGTCAACGGCCGCTTCGTCGCCGCCGCCCACCGGATCCCGGCCCACGTGGTCGGCGACGGCGAGCACACCGTCGCCGAGCTGGTGGCGCTCGAGAACAAGAACCCTCGCCGCGGCCACGGCCACGAGAACGTCATGACCATGCTGCAGGTCTCGGCCGTCACCCAGGAGCTGCTGGCGGAGAAGGGCTACGGGCCCGAGACCCTGCTGGCCGCGGGCGAGGTCTTCCAGCTCGAGCGCACCGCCAACCTGTCGACCGGCGGCTCGGCCGAGGACGTCACCAACAAGGTCCACACCGCCAACAAGTTCCTGGTCGAGCGGGTGGCCCGGATCATCGGCCTGGACGTGTGCGGCATCGACATCGTGGCCGAGACCCTGGAGGAGCCGATCGTCTCGAACGGCGGCAAGGTGATCGAGGTCAACGCGGCGCCCGGCCTGCGCATGCACATCTCGCCGTCGGTCGGCAAGGGTCGCAACGTGGCCGCGCCGATCGTCGACATGCTGTTCCCGGTCGGCGCCGACCACGACATCCCGATCGTCAGCGTCACCGGCACCAACGGCAAGACCACCACGGTGCGGCTGATCAACCACATCATGAAGGGCGTCGGCTACACCGTCGGCATGACCACCACCGACGGCATCTACATCCGCGACCGGCTGATCATGGAGGGCGACATGAGCGGGCCGCGCTCGGCCCGGATCATCCTCCAGGACCCGACCGTCGAGTGCGCGGTGCTGGAGACCGCCCGCGGCGGCCTGCTCCGCAACGGCCTCGGCTACGGCACGGCCGACGTCGGCGTCTGCCTCAACGTCACCGAGGACCACATCGGCCTCGGCTACATCGAGACCGTCGACGACCTGGCCCGGCTCAAGGCGATCGTGCCGACCACGGTCCGCCCGGGCGGCTACTCGGTGCTCAACGCCGACGACCGCTGGTGCCTGAAGATGGCCGAGTCGTGCACCGAGCACGTGGTCTACTTCAGCCTCAACCCCGACCACCCGGTGGTGCGGGAGCACGTCGAGAACGGCGGCCTGGCGACCGTCTACCAGAACGGCTACATCACCGTCTTGGACGGCGACCTGGTGATCCCGGTGGCCCGCGCCTACGAGGTGCCGATCACCATGGAGGGCAAGGCCTACTTCAACATCCAGAACGCCCTCGCCGCCACCGCCGTGGCCTACGCGCGCAAGCTGCGGGTGGAGGAGATCCGGGTCGGCCTGGCGTCGTTCTTCCCCTCCCCGTCGCAGACCCCGGGGCGGATGAACATCATCCCCATCCGCGACTTCGACGTCATGATCGACTACGCCCACAACCCCAGGGCCTACGCCAACCTGCTCGACCTCGTGTCGCGCCTGTCCTACAAGCGGCGCATCCTGGTCCTGGACGCGGTCGGCGACCGCCGCGACGAGGACATCGCCGAGCTGGCGAGGATCTCTGCCCGCCACGCCGACCTCGCCATCATCTACGAGGACACCGACCTGCGCGGCCGCCAGCCGGGCGAGGTCTCGACCCTGCTGCGCCAGGGCTTCGCCCAGGCCGGCTTCCCGCCGGACAGGACCCTGACCATCCTCGACGAGTGGCAGGCCATCGAGCACGCCTTGAAGCTCGGCGAGCCGAACGACCTGGTCATCTACATGACCGGCCGGGTGCGCAAGGCGATCCGCTTCATCTACGACCACAAGGAGACGATCGACCCGCTCGCCGTCCCGCCCTGGGAGGGGGAGGGGAGGGAGTAGGGCCGCGGCGCCGAGCGGGAGCACAGGAGCGCCATGGCCTCGTCGTGCGAGACCTGCCCCCTCCGCCGCCGCGCCGAACGCGAGAATTGCGATGGGGATTTTCAGCATGGGCGGTATTATAAGGGCTTGCGCGCCCCGTGGGTAATCATTTCTGCGCGGCGGGCCGCCGCGCGGAGGATATGGTACCCTTGGGAGGCGCCCGGAAAGGGGCCTCGTATG
>CAYTJW010000694.1:0-3490 GCA_964438135.1 uncultured Thermoanaerobaculia bacterium | reverse complement strand
CTCTCTCGTCCCGGCTGCGGAAGTCGGCGCGGCTCGTCGTGTCACCGTCCACCCGGCAGCGGACCGGGGCATCCGCTGCCTCCCGACCGTGGAGGTCAACCTCGCCGTCCCGGTAGCCGCTGCCCACCGCGAGTCGCACCGCGGTGGAGAACCTCTCGGGCGAGCAGTCCATCGCGACTCGTTCGAGCGCCCGCGCGCGGAGCCGGTGCCAGAGCGCCTCGTCCGCGTGGACGCGCGCGCAGTGGGCGGCGATCTCCTCGGCGTCACGTCCGACCATGAGCTCCACGTCGTGCTGCCAGCCCAGCTGCTCGGCGAGGAGCGGTGTTGCCACCACCGGCAGGCCGTGCGCCGCGGCCTCGTGGACCTTGTGGGGGACGCCGGCGGCAAACCGGGTCGGCGCCACGAACACGCGTGAGCGGTCATACAGCTCGGTGAGGTCCGCGACGCGGCCGACCATGGCGATGGCCGGGTCGCCGAGACGCGCGATCTCCTCCGCGAGCTCCGGAACGGAGCTGGTGCCGGCAATCACCACCGTGGTGTCGTCGCCGAGGACTGCCCGCAGGCGCGGGGCGATCTCGCCGGCGAGCCACCGCACGGAATCTGCGTTGGGCGAGGCGGGATCGTGGACCGCGCCGACGAAGAGCATGCCGCGACGTCTGGAGAACGGCGTCGGCGTCGGCATCAGCTCGATCGGGTTGCCAAGGACCGCGGCGTTGGCGACGGCATGGTCGAGGAACACCCCCCGCTCCCTCTCCGAGACGGCCAGGACCAGATCGCACTGTCGCCCCGGCGCGACCTCGGCCTCGATCATGGCGGTGACCTCCGCAGCCGTCGGCCCTCGTCCCTCCCGCTGCAGACGGACGATCTCCCTCAGGCTGTAGATCGCCTCGGCATCGTAGATGACCTTCGTGTGCCCCTTCCAGTCGGGATCTGCGAGCAGGTCGGTCACGGCCGAGATGTTGTGCGGCCGGCTGATGAAGACGACGTCGTAGTACCCCGCGCGGTCACGCAGGAGCTCCGCGAGGCGGTCACGGCCCCAACCGTTCATGACCTCGACCTCGCGCGGGAGGTCCTCGTAGGTGGCTGGCCAGCTGTCGCGCCGGCCGAGGTCGGTCGGGTACACGGTCACCTCGAAGCCCGCGGCGATCAGGAGCCTCAGGATCTGGTGCCCGCGGCTGAAGCCGGAGCCGAGGTGCGGTCGGGGGACGCGGTCGTCGACGTAGAGCAGTCGCCGGCGGCCGGTGTCGACCCGGCTGGCCCAGAGCGGCTGGTCGATCCTCGGCTCGTGCTTCGAGGACAGCCACTCCCCGTGCTTGGCGACGAAGACGCCCTGGTTTCGGCGCTGCAGCGCGATCGCGTCGTGCGCCCCGGCCGTGCCCTCGGAGCTCGCGAACTCGTAGTGGAGGAGGGAGACGTCGGGGTCGTAGACGACCTTCCGGCCGAGCTGGTGCAGGCGAACGCAGTAGTCCGTCTCCTCGTAGTAGGCCGGCGAGAAGGCCTCGTCGAAGCCCCCGAGCTCGAGGAAGAGCCGGCGCGGGGTGAGCAGGAAGGTCCCCGAGCAGTAGTCCACCACGCGACGGAACATGTACTGCGCCTCGTCCGGCAGGTCGCCGCGACCGTAGCCGAGGCAGGAGCCGTCCCGCCAGATGATGCTGCCGGCCTCCTGCAGCGTCCCGTCGGCCAGGATGATCCGCCCGCCGACGGCACCGATGGACTCGTCCGAGGACAGGGTGCGGACCGCAGCCCCGATGCTGTCGCCGAGGAGCTGCGTGTCGTTGTTCAGGAAGAGCAGGGAGGTCCCGCGCGCGAGCTCGGCCGCCTGGTTCGAGCCGGCGAGGAAGTGGCGGTTGGTGGCGTTGCGGACGATGGTCGCGCCGTCGACCCGGTCGAGTAGCGCGGCGGTCTCGTCGGTGGAGCAGTTGTCGACGATGACGACCTCGAAGTCGCGGAACGGGCTCGCCGCGAGGGACTGCAGACAGGCGAGAGTGAGCGCACAGCGGTTGTAGAGGACCAGGAGAACGCTGACCAGCGGGCTCGCCACGCTGCGCAGGTCGAGCCGAGCCTCGCTCAGCAGGAAGCTCTCCAGCGCCTGCCGCGTGATCGAGTCGAGCGCCGCCTTGGCAGCGCCCAGGCCGGCCACGCCGCGGGCCGTGCGCTCGGGCGCGACGGCGGCCGCGAGCAGCCCGTCCAGAGCCCCTGCGACCTCTTCGGCGCGCTCGGCAGCAGCGGCCGCTCGCCGCAGCATCTCCCGGGGCGGTGGCTCGTCGCCCGCGCGTCTGGCCATCGCCGGCACTGCCCACGGCGAGGTGCCCGGCACGTCGCCAGGCGGCAGGGCAGGTGCCGCAGCATCGGCCATGCGCTCGCGCTCGCGCAGCTCGGCGAGGCACCGGGCGGAGTGAGCGTGCTGGAACGCGTGGGCCAGGCGCAGGTCGATCCGCGGCAGCCCCGGGTTGAGGCGCCGTGCCCTGGAGAAGCACTGGACCGCGGTCTCCCAGTCGTCGAGCTCGACCGATGCCCGCCCCAGGTTGAACAGGGTCCAGTCCGGCTGGGGATGGACCTCCGCGGCCCGGCGGTAGACGCGAACCGCGTCGGCGTGACGGCCGAGCTCGAAGAGCACATCGCCGAGGTGGTGCAGGGAGCCCCAGTGGCGGGGGTCGAGGCGGAGCGACTGCTGGTAGCAGGTGAGCGCGTCGACCAGGCGGCCTGCGATCTGATGGCTGCGGCCGTGCCGCCACAGCTCGTCGACGTCTTCGTGCTCGGCTTCGGCCCTCTCCTGGGGCGTGCTCCCTGGCAGTGCGGAGATCACGGCGTCGGTGAGGTGCTTCAGCTCGCCGGCGTGGGCGACGACCTCGCCCGGGTCGTCGGCCTCGCCCTCCAGCCGGCGGGGGCCGAACACCGACGACGTGGGCTTCTGCCCTGCCTCGTCGTCGAGCTCCCGCGCCACCGCGCGCCGTTCCTGGTCGTGGGTGTCCACCAGCTGCCGCGCCAGCGCCGGCGCCCGCTCGTGGCTGGCGCGCAACGCCTCGCCGGCCAACCTCCGCTCGGCGACACGGAGCAGCAGCGGCCGGGGCGAGAGCGCGGTGACGACCGGGAGGACGAGCAGGAGGGCGACTGCAGCGTCGAGCGGCGTTCCCTCGAGCAAGCCGATGGGACGCCACGCCCCGAGAATGCCCATGACGACCATCTCGGCCAGGAGCACGGCAACCGTCGTTGCCGCGAGCAGACCGACTGGCGACCGCGAGCCGATCACCCGCCTGCGGCCACCCACGCTGGTCGATGGAGCGGTCTGTGTCACCCGGTTGCCCCGGTCGACCGACTGCAAGGGGCGTGCCGGATCGTGCAGCGATGTCCCGTTGCTCCAAGTGTCTCACGCCAGGCGTCGCCGAGACAGCGAGACGCGGAGACGACACTCGCGCCTCCCATTCGAGGTGAACCGGAGGCTGCGCACGGTGGCCAGGCACGGTCTCGTGCGGCCCCTCGGGCGCCTCCG
>CAYTJW010000693.1:0-3491 GCA_964438135.1 uncultured Thermoanaerobaculia bacterium | reverse complement strand
CAGCGCGGCGGGCGCGCGCGAGGGCGCTCACCGCCGCCTGCCCGGGGCAGGTCTCGGCCAGGCGGAGGTCCAGCCAGCAGGCCCGGAGCGGGTCGCCGCGCTCCTCCCACCTCGCCGCCAGCTCGCTCCACGTCGCCGTGGCCGCGTCGAAACGACCGCCCTCGACCGCCTCGAGACCGGCGCCGTAGCTCGCCGCGTCGGGCGCGGCGAGCGGCGAGCGGACGACCAGCCCCCACCAGCCGGGCGGGAGCTCGAGCGCGAGCTCGAGCCCGTCCCGCTCGAGAATGAGCCGGACCGGCCCGAGCGGCGCTTCGGCGAGCTCGACCGCATCGAGGTCGAACGGGCTGACCAGGCGTCCCGCCCGACCCTCGCGCCGGGTCGCCGACACTGGCGCCTCCCAGGCCAGCAGCTGGTCACCGACCCGCACCCCGGCGCGCGCGCCGGCCAGGGCGGGGCCGACCCGCTCGACCACCAGCCCGGCCTCGGGCGCGGCGGCGACCGTCAGGCACGGCAGGCCGGCGAGCAGCGCGGCTGCCGCGACCACGCGCGGCGCTCTCCTCACCTCGACGAGCTCACCCTGGACCGCCGACGGGCATGCCGCCGGCGGCCGGGGACGCGGCCCGGCCGAGCAGCTCGAGGACGACCTTCTCGCCGTCGTCGGCGCGCAGCGACACCTCCACCTGGCCGGAGGTGATGACGTGGCAGGTGCCACCCGGGTCGCCCATGCGGTAGACCACCTCGCCGTCGGCGAAGCTGGCCTCGTCCATGACCGCCGCCAGCGCCTGCCGCTCGTCGGCGTCCATCGACACGAACACGGGGACGCTGCCCACCAGTCTCGGGTCTGCGGCCATGGCGTGACCTCCCGGCGCCTCTCTCCGGCGCCAGCCTGGAGAGGCGAATCGCCCGCAGGGTGTTCCCTCGCCGCGCGGGCTCGGTGTCCCCTCGCGACCCCGCCCTCAGGCCATGGCGTCGACGACGGCGTTGAAGGTCGGGCTGGGGCGCATGGCCGCCGCCGCCCTGGCGTCGTCGGGGAGGTAGTAGCCGCCGATGTCCACCGACCGGCCCTGGGCCGCGAGCAGCTCGGCCGCGATGGTCTCCTGCTTCGCCGCGAGCTCCCGCGCCACCGGCGCGAAGCGGGCCTTGAGGGCCGGGTCGCGGTCCTGGGCGGCCAGCGCCTGGGCCCAGTACAGGGTGAGGTAGAACGAGCTGCCACGGTTGTCGACCTCGTTGACCTTGCGCGACGGCAGCCGGCCGTTCTCGAGGTAGGTGGCGATGGCCTCCTCGAGGGTCGCGGCGAGGAGCTGCGCGGTCTGGTTGCCGGTGCGCTCCGCCGCCAGCTCCAGCGACGGCACCAGGGCGCAGTACTCGCCGAGCGAGTCCCAGCGCAGGTGGCCCTCCTTGAGGAACTGCTCGACGTGCTTCGGCGCCGAGCCGCCGGCGCCGGTCTCGAACAGGCCGCCGCCGTTCATGAGGCGGACGATCGAGAGCATGCGGGCGCTGGTGCCGAGCTCGAGGATCGGGAACAGGTCGGTGAGGTAGTCGCGGAGCACGTTGCCGGTGACCGAGATGGTGTCCTCGCCGCGGCGGATCCGCTCGAGCGAGAAGCGCATGGCGTCGACCGGCTTCATGACCCGGATGTCGAGGCCGGCGGTGTCGTGCTCCGGCAGGTACTGCTGCACCTTCTTGATGATCTGGGCGTCGTGGCCCCTGGCCTCGTCGAGCCAGAAGACGGCCGGCACGCCGGTCGCCCGCGCCCGCCCCACCGCCAGGCCGACCCAGTTGCGGATCGGGGCGTCCTTGGCCTGGCACATGCGGAAGATGTCGCCCTTCTCGACCCGCTGCTCGAGCAGGGTGACGCCGGCGGCGTCGACGACGCGGATCGTGCCGGCAGCTCGCGCCTCGAAGGTCTTGTCGTGGGAGCCGTACTCCTCCGCCTTCTGCGCCATCAGGCCGACGTTGGAGACGTTGCCCATGGTCCCCGGGTCGAACTGGCCGTGCGCCTTGGCGTCCTCGAGAATGGCCGCGTACATGGTGGCGTAGCAGCGGTCCGGCACCATGGCGACGCAGTCGCGCAGCTGGTCCTTGGCGTCCCACATCCGGCCGCCGTCGCGGATCACGTTCGGCATCGAGGCGTCGACGATGACGTTGTTGGGCACGTGCAGGTTGGTGATGCCCTTGCGGGAGTCGACCATGGCCAGCTCGGGCTGGGTCGCGTACACCGCCTGGATGTCGGCCTCGATCTCCGCCCTCTTCTCCGGGCTGAGCCGGTCGAGCCTGGCGAGGATGTCGGCGAGGCCGTTCGCGACGTTGGCGCCGAGCGAGCGCAGCGTCTCGGCGTGCTTGTCGAGCGCCGCGGCGTAGTACACCGACACGCAGTGGCCGAACATGATCGGGTCGGAGACCTTCATCATGGTCGCCTTGAGGTGCAGCGACAGCAGCACGCCGTCGCGCCGGGCGGCCTCGATCTGCTCGGCGTAGAACTGGCGCAGCTCGGCGACGTGCATCACCGCCGTGTCGACGACCTCGCCCGCCTGCAGGGCCAGCCGCTCCTTGAGCACGGTGATCTCACCGTCCGGGGCCACGTGCTCGATCCGCACCTCGGTCGGCCGCTCGACGGTGGTCGAGGTCTCGCTGCCGTAGAAGTCGCCGTGGGTCATGTGCGCGACCCGCGCCTTCGACCCCGACTCCGGCCACGGCTTCATCATCTTGTGGGGGTTCCGCTGCGCGAACCGCTTGACCGCCAGCGCCGGCCGGCGGTCGGAGTTGCCCTCGCGCAGGACCGGGTTCACGGCCGAGCCGAGGCAGACCGAGAAGCGCTTCTGCAGCGCCCGCTCGGCGTCGTCCCTCGGCTCCTCGGGGTAGGCGGGGATGTCGTAGCCCTTGCCGCGCAGCTCGGCGATGGCGGCCTGGAGCTGGGGCACGGTGGCCGAGATGTTGGGCAGCTTGACGATGTTGGCGTCCGGGCTCCTGGTCAGCTCGCCGAGCCGCGCCAGGTCGTCGGCGACCCGCTGGTCGTCCCGCAGGTAGTCGGGGAAGGCGGCGATGATCCTGCCGGCGAGCGAGATGTCCGGGGTCGCGATCTCGACGCCGGTGCCCCGGGTGAAGGCCCGCACCACCGGCAGCAGCGCGTAGCTCGCCAGCGCCGGCGCCTCGTCGACCGTGGTCCAGTTGATGGTGGCGTGCGTCATGACCCCTCCTCCGTTGGCTCTCGTCGACCGCGTCCAGGGGCGCCATTCTACAGCGGTCGGCGGTCAGCGGTCAGCGACCAGCTCGCCCGCCCGCGCGGTCGTCTGGGGACTCGACAGGAGGGGCGCGTATCATGACCGGGGGGTGCCTCGTGGCTGCGGGTCGGCGTCTGCTCTGCTCGCTCGCCGCGGTCCTCGCCCTGGCTCGACCGGCCGGCGGCGCCGACCGCTGCGGCCTGGTGGTCGAGCGGGTCCGGCCCGGCGCGACCGCGGCGTCGGCCGGTCTCGCGCCCGGCGACCTGCTGC
>CAYTJW010000692.1:2455-3495 GCA_964438135.1 uncultured Thermoanaerobaculia bacterium | reverse complement strand
GCCCGCGGCGGGCCCGGGGGGTCAGGTGACCTGGCGGACCGCCGCGTCGAGGGCCCGCAGCTCGGGGTCGTCCGGCGACCACGGCAGGGCGATGTCGAGCAGCTCGAGCGCGGTGTCGGCGCGGTCGGCGTCGAGGAGGGCGCGGCACAGGGGCACCAGCAGCTCGCAGGCCGGCGGGCGCCACGTCAGGATCAGCCGGCAGGCGCGGAGCGCCTCGTCGAGCTGGCCGCGGGCGAGGAACGCCCGGCCGAGGCCGTTGCAGGCGGCGAGACCCTCGCTGGTGTAGCGGCCCCGCAGCAGCAGGTCGGCGAGCCGCAAGGTGGCCTCGGGGTCGGCTGGGTCCAGGTCCGCCACCCTCCTGGCGGCGACGATCGCCCGTTCGTAGTCCTGCTCCATGACGGCCATGTCGATGATCAGCTCGAGCAGGCGCCGCGCTTCCGCCGCCTTGTCCTGCTCGAGCATCAGGTCGACGAGGTGGAGGTGTCGCTCGGGGCGATGCGGGGCCAGGCGGCTGACCTGGTTGAGAAGCGCGAAGGCCCGGGTGGCGAAGCCGAGCCCGGCGAATTGCTCCGCCAGGCGCTCGAAGTAGCGAGCGGCCCGGTCGACCAGGCCGGCCCGGATGCAGACCTCGGCCACGCGGATGAGCGTGTTGGCATCCTGCGGGTCGGACTGGAGGAGACCCTCGTAGGCCGCGATCGCCTGCTCGAGGCGGCCTCTCCGGACCAGCCGCTCCGCCCTCCTCACGAACTCGGCGCGGCTCCGCGGGGGGCGGGGAGGCCGGTCGCTGGGCAGGTCGATCGCCTCCGGCCAGACGGGTTGCGCCGTGAGCCTGGTCAGCCGCTCGAGCCACCGCAGGCCGTCGCCCCAGCGCCCGACCCTCAGGTACAGGTCGACCAGCCGGTCGATGGCGGCGGCGTCCTCGGGTCGCGCCGCGAGCAGCCGCTCGAGGACCGCGATGGCCTGCTTGAATCGGCCCCTGCGGGTCAGCTGATCGGCCTGGTCGAGGTGCGGCGTGCGGGGGTCGTCCACTGCAGCTCCCG
>CAYTJW010000692.1:0-2445 GCA_964438135.1 uncultured Thermoanaerobaculia bacterium | reverse complement strand
GGCCGCGTCGCCGATGCTCGGGCCGTCGATGGTGACGGTGTGCTGCACGGTCGCTTCGCCACAGGCGTTGGTCGAGGTCATGGTGACCAGGAAGTCGCCCAGTGCGGCGTGCGGGGAAGGTCCACGGCAGCTCCCGGCGCCCCGATCATACCCCGCGGGCCGCCGCGCCTGCCGCGGCGGCCTCCGGACCGGCCGCCTTGACATGGCCCGGCATCCCTTCCAGGCTCCGCGGCGCGGAGGAACCACCACAAGAGGAACGCCGTCCTGCTGATCGTCCTGGCCGCGACCCTGATCGGCGGGCTGCCGGCCTTAGCCGCCCAGCAGTCGCTGACCGCGGGCGGCGGCGCCCTGCCGCCGGCCGCCGTGCCCGCCCCCGCCCGGGGACCCGAGCAGGTGCTGGTCAACGACGGCAGCTCCGAGCTCGGGCCGCCGCCGGCGTCGGCCTGGGCCGAGGCCACCACCACCACCTGCGAGTGGATCGGTGACTTCTCGTCGATCTGGGGCGTGGCCGCCTGCGACGGCCTGAACGTCTTCTGGGCGGGCGGGTACTGCGGCACCGCCAACGTCAGCACCGTCACCCAGACCATCACCATACCCGCCGGCGAGACGTCCATGTCGTTCCAGTACATGGTCTACCGCCAGGGGACCGACTCGCCGGCCGGCGACGACCTCGCCGACGTCTCGATCGACGGCACCGACGTCTGGACCCCGGACATGAGCCTGGCGACCAGCCACACCTACCCGAGCTGGGTGGCCGGCTCGTTCAACTTCGCCGCCTACGCCGGCTCGACGGTCGCCCTCCAGCTCGGCAACCGCCTCGACCTCGTCTCCGGCGGCGACCAGCAGAACGGCAACATGCTGTTCGACTTCGTCGAGCTCGCGACCGTCCCGGTCGAGCTGCAGAGCTTCTCCGCCGAGTAGGGCGCCGGCGGCCGCCGGGCGGGTGCGACCTCGGGGCTGGCCGCCCTCCCCCTGCCTGCGGTAGAGTCGGGGGGTGAGCGACGAGGACTCGGTCGCGTCGCCCGTGTCGCCCGCCGCAGGCTGCGGCTGAGGGCCGAAGGGGGCGGCCCGGGAGGTCGCCGACGCCTTCGCCCAGCCGTTCGTGGTCGGCCGGCTCGAGACCCCGGCCGGGCCGGTGCCGCGGGTCGAGGGGCGCCTGCGCCCGGCCGACCGCTGGGGCGCGGCCCGGGTTCGCTGGGGCTTCGGCCGCTCCCGCTACCGGGTCTCACCCGGCCTCTACGCCCTCGGCCAGCCGGGCGCCGACGCCCCGGTCCTGGTCACCGCCAACTACAAGCTCAGCTTCGACCGGCTGCGCGCGGCCATGGCCGGCCACGACGCCTGGCTCCTGGTGCTCGACACCGACGGCGTCAACGTCTGGTGCGCGGCCGGCAAGGGCACCTTCGGCACCGACGAGCTGGTGCGGCGGGTGGGCGCGAGCGGCCTGGCCGAGGTGGTCGGCCACCGCCGGCTGATCCTGCCCCAGCTCGGCGCGCCCGGGGTGGCCGGATACCGGGTCCGGCCCCTGACCGGGTTCGCGGTGACCTGGGGCCCGGTCCGCGCCGAGGACCTGCCTGCCTTCCTGGCCGCGGGCGCGTGCGCCACGCCGGAGATGCGCCGCCGCTCCTTCCCGCTGCGCGACCGGGCGGCGGTGGTGCCGATGGAGGTGGTCGGGGCGCTCGGGCCGCTGGCGGTGGTGGCGCCGCTGCTGCTGGTGGTCGCCGGGCTGGCCGACGACCGCGGTTTCGCGGCCGGCGCCCTCGACCACGGCCTGGCGGCGGTGCTGGCGGTGCTGGCCGGGTTCTCGGCCGGCGCCGTCGCCACGCTGCTGCTGCTGCCCTATCTGCCGGGGCGCGCGTTCGCGCTCAAGGGGCTCGTGGCCGGCGTGCCGGCCGCGGCGCTGGTGGTGGCGCTGTGCGCCGGCGACCTCGCCGCCTGGCCTACCCGCCTGGAGGCCGCCGCCTGGCTGCTGGCCACGCCTGCGCTCTCGGCCTTCGCGGCCATGATGTTCACCGGCGCCTCAACCTACACCTCGCTGTCCGGGGTGCGGCGCGAGATGCGCGCCGCCGTGCCGCTCCAGCTCGCCGCCGGGGTCGCCGCCCTGGCGCTGTGGCTCGGCGCCCTGTGGGGGACGTGATGGGCCGGCTGCTCTACCTGCGCGACGTCGTGACCCTGCACGTCGACGCCGGGCGCTGCACCGGCTGCGGGGCGTGCGTCGAGGTCTGCCCGCAGGGGGTGCTCGAGCTCGCCGGGCGGCGGGTGGAGGTGGTCGAGCAGTCGTCGAAGAAGCGGACGCGGTCCCTGGCCGACGTCGCCGCGTCGGCGGACCTGGTCGTCACCTCCTACACGCTGCTGCGGCTGGACGCCGACGAGTACGCGGAGCGCACCTGGGGCGCGGTGTTCCTCGACGAGGCGCAGTTCGTGAAGAACCGGCACTCGCGGGCCTAC
>CAYTJW010000691.1:0-3506 GCA_964438135.1 uncultured Thermoanaerobaculia bacterium | reverse complement strand
GGTCGAGGTCGAGGAGCTGGCCGCGGTGGCACATCAACCAGTCGTCGTGGAGGGTGAAGAGCACCGGGATGCGGCGGCGGGCTTGCTCCCCCACCACCACCAGCGACAGGCAGGTCAGGTGGTGGAGGTGCGCCACCTCGGGCCGGACCCGGTCGGCGAGCGCGCTACAATGCCCTCGGTGACCGCCGGCGCCGCGACATCACCTGCCCCCGCCTCACCCCTGTCGGTCGAGCAGCTGCGGCTGTGGCAGCGCTTCCACATCCGCCTCAGCCTGGTCTACGCCGCCCTGGTGCTGGCCGTCCTGGCGGCGATGGCCTCCGCCTACTACCGGCTCGCCACCAGGACCGAGGTCCGCGCCCTGCAGGGCCGGCTGCTGGCCGTCGCCACCTCCCTCGCCGGCGGCATCGACCCGGCCGAGGTGCTGACCCTCGACGACCCGGGCGACGTCGACTCGCCCGCCTACCGGGCCCTGGTCGACCGCTTCGCGGCAGTGGGGACCGAGCAGGCCGAGGTCACCAGCATCTACGTCCTCCGCACCTCCGAGCGTCCCGGCTGGCTCGACTTCGCCGCCGACTGGGTGCGGGAAGGCTCACAGGGGGTGCCGGGCGAGCCCTACGACGCCACCCAGGCGCCGGTCATGCTGAGCGCCCTGGTGTCGGCCCGGGTCGAGGACGAGCCCTACAGCGACCGCTGGGGCTACACCCTGTCCGGCTACGCCCCCTTGCGCGACGCCACCGGCGCGGCCATCGGCGTGGTCGGGGTCGACGTCGACGCCACCAGCGTCGAGCTGATCCGTCGCACCGTGCGCGACGTCACCCTCGCCCTGAGCGGGGTCACGGCCCTGCTGCTGGGGGCCATGACCTGGGTGGTCGGCCACAGTGTCCGCCGGCCGCTGGGCCGGATCATCGAGGCCGCCGCGGCGATCGAGCAGGGCCGTTTCGACGTCCAGGTGCCGGCCGGGCGGAGCGACGAGTTCGGCATCCTCGGCCGTCACTTCGCGCACATGGCGCGGGGCCTGCGCGAGCGGGAGCTGATCCGGTCCGTGTTCGGCCGCTACGTCAGCCAGGAGGTGGCCCGCGAGGTGCTGGCCGGGGCTGGTCACGGGGGGCTCGGCGGTGAGGAGCGGGCGGTCACCGCCCTGGTCACCGACCTGCGCGGCTACTCCACCATCTCCGAGCACCTCCAGCCGACCCAGGTGGTCGAGCTCCTCAACTCCTACCTGGGCGCCATGAGCGAGGTCGTCGAGGCCCACGGCGGCTGCGTGGTCGAGTTCCTGGGCGACTCCATCCTGGCCGTGTTCGGCGCCCCGGCACGGGTCACCAACCACGCCGAGCGGGCGGTGCGCTGCGCCCTGGCCATGCGCCAGCGGCTGGCCGAGCTCAACCGCGACTGGGCCGAGAGCGGGCTGGCCCGGCTGTGGACCGCCCGCGGCCACCCGGACCTGGCCGCCCGGGTCGGCGTCCACACCGGCATCGTGGTGGCCGGCAACCTCGGCGGCTCGAACCACGTCAAGTACTCGGTGGTCGGCGACGCGGTCGTGGTCGCCACCACCCTCGAGGGCCAGAACAAGAGCTTCGGCACCGACCTGCTGCTGAGCTGGGACACCTGGTCCCGCCTGCCCGCCGAGCTGCGGGGGCGGGCGCGCGCGGTCGGCGAGCTGCGCGTGCCCGGCCGCGGCCAGGCGGTGACCGCGTTGACCCTGTGAGGCACGAGCATGACGACGAGCGACCGCGCCGACATCTCGCCACCCGGTGGACCTGGCCCGGCCCCGGTGGAGCGGTTGCGCCTCTGGCACCGGTTCCACGTCCGCCTGACCGCGGCCTACGGGGTGACCGTGCTCCTCGCCCTGAGCGCGATGGCGGTGGTGTTCTACCGCCGCGGCGTCGAGCTGGCCGTGCACGGCCTCAAGGGGCAGCTGCGGGCGACCGCGGTGGCGCTGTCCCAGTCCATCCCGCCCGAGCTGGTGCAGCGCTTCGGCCAACCCGAGGACCTCGACGACCCGGCCTACCAGGAGCTGGTGCGGTCGTTCTCCAGCACCGCCAGCTACCAGCCGGACGTGTTCAGCATCTACGTCCTCAAGCCGACCAGCCGCGACGGCGTGCTCCGCTTCGCCGCCGACTGGGCGGCGGACGACGACGCGGCCACCCCCGGCGACCTCTACAACGCCGCCCAGGCGCCCAACATGCTGCTGGGCCTGCGCGAGCCGACGGTCGAGCCCGAGCCGTACACCGACGAGTTCGGCACCGCCCTGTCGGCGTACGCGCCGCTCGCGGCCGCGGACGGGAGCCCGCTCGGCCTGGTCGGGGTCGACGTCCTGCTGCCGTCGGTGGACGCCCTGCGCCGGTCCATGCTGCGCCTGACCCTGGGCCTGTTCGGCGTCGCCGCCGCCGTGCTCGGCGGGGTGGCCTGGCTCGCCGGCCGGCGGGTCCACGTGCCCCTGGCCCGGGTCATCGCCGCCACCACCACCATCCAGCGCGGCGACTTCGCGGTCCGCACCGGCCTCGACCGCGAGGACGAGTTCGGCATCCTGGCCCGCGGCGTCGACCGCATGGCGCAGGGCCTGGCCGAGCGCGAGCGCATCCGCGCCACCTTCGGCCGCTACGTCGGCGAGGAGGTGGCGGGCCGGGCCGTGGCCACCGACGGTGGCGCCAGCCTGGGCGGCGAGCTGCGCCAGGCCACGGTCCTGTTCTGCGCCATCCGCGGCTACGGGGCGATCGCCGAGCGCCTGGCGCCGACCCAGGCGGTGGCGCTGCTCAACTCCTACCTGGAGGCCATGGCCGAGCTGGTCGACGCCCACGGCGGCTACGTGGTGGAGTTCGTCGGCGACGCGGTGATGGCGGTGTTCAACGCCCCCCGCGCCGTCCCCGACCACGCGGCGCAGGCGGTGCGCTGCGCCGTCGCCATGCGCGGGCGGATGGCCGCCCTGCTCCGGGAGTGGCAGACGAGCGGCCTGGCCGCGGCCTGGGCAGGCACGGGCGACGACCTGGGCGTCAAGCTCGGCGTCCACTCCGGCGAGGTGGTGGCCGGCAACCTCGGCAGTGCCACCCGGGTCAAGTACGCGGTCATCGGCGACACCGTCAACGTCGCCGCCCGCGCCCAGGGCCTGAGCCCGACCCTGGGCACCGACCTGCTCTTCACCCGCGCCACCTGGGAGCTGCTGCCCGAAGACCTGCGCTCCGCCGCCCGCGACCTCGGCGCCCACCCGGTCAAGGGCCGCAGCGAGCCGGTGACGGTGCTGACGATCTGACCCTCCGCGACAACCCGTTTCGGACCAGAGGGTGACGAGACTGGGCCCACCGCCATTGACTCCCCGGACGGCTGTGGTAGCGTGGTGGCAGGCGCCTGGCCCGCCTCACGATGCCGTCACCCAGTGGCGCTCCGCGCTGTCCGCGCCCACCGCTCCCGGTGGTGGCAGCGCGCTCGTGTCGGGCCACCGCATCCCACCCGCCAGCAAGGGGGAGTCTATGAGCCTCCGGTCCTCGTCGGCCGCCACGACCCGCCACCAC
>CAYTJW010000690.1:0-3507 GCA_964438135.1 uncultured Thermoanaerobaculia bacterium | reverse complement strand
TTGGGAGAGATCAATCTGGACGTCTATGCGACGGTTCTAGGGGAACCTGGCCTAGACGGCCGAGAAGTAGATACGGCCGATACGATTGTATGCACGGGAGGCAACACTTGGAACATAGCTAGGATTCTCAGCGCACTAGGCCTCCCCGTGACCTTTCTCTGCACCTCGTCCGCAAGAGACGTCACCGCGTCCGTCCTTCGAACCGAGGGGCTACCTACGCCCACGATCAAATACATACCTCGGATGGAGACTTTGGCGCCCAGGTTCATTGCGGTCGACCGAGGTGAAGAGTCCGTGCTCAGGGCAATTCACATTCCGCCTCAGCAGGCTCCCGATGCTCGGCAACTCGCATATGCAAAAGCCGCAGTCTTGCGAGAAGCGGCTCGCGGGGCGCGGCTCGCGATTCTCGCTTCGTCGATTGAACCAGTGCTGTTGGCAGCCCTCGTCCGCTCCTGCGAGGAATGCGGGCTTCCGATCCTGGCGACCATCAGCTCATCTCCAAGCGCGTTGCAGTACCGGAGTCTCCTGTCTCGTTTCGCATGCATCACGCTAAACGAGCACGAGGCCCGTGCGTTGCTGTGTCGCCCAGCAAGTGTACAAGGGGAGGCGCTCGCCCGTGAGATTGCGAGATACCGCACACGTTGTGTTCTGACCTGCGGGCACAAAGGCGCATGGTACGCTGCTTTCGGAAATCGCCCAACGTTCACCAAGGCTCCGCGGCTCGGCAACACATTCGTCAACTCGCTCGGCGCTGGCGATACGATGGCCGCCTACCTGGCTCTCGGCCTGTGGAAGCACGACGGTGCAATTCGGGCCACTACGCTAGCCCGCGCTACTGCGGCCGCCGCATTGATCTGCCAAGCACGTGGCCACCTCCCAAGCAGATTTGACAAGAAGGCTATGCGAGAGATGCTGCACAAGGTGCGGCTCCAAAACACACCGAAGGTGAGGACAAGTTGAGCACGCTCCTTCCGACTGGCCTTTCGATACCACCGGAGCTACTTGAGGCGGCGAGGCGAGGGCAAGTGCTGTTCTTCTTCGGAGCCGGCCTGCCAGCCAACATCAGGATGCCCGTTTGGGATGCTCTTGTAGAACGAATCGCCCAGGAACTTGGTTATGATCCGCCGCGCCTTCTCTCGCAACTCGGCGACCACATGCAGATCGTCGACTATTTCTGTGCGCTGAAGAAAGACCAGGGGCCCCTGCACTACATCCTCGCCGAACTCTATCGGGTGCCGAGTGTCTCGACGCCCGGCTTAGATTGGCGAGCCTACGCATGCTTGCGCGACTTGGATCCCAAGTTGGTCTATACGACCAATTTCGATGTCTCGATTGAGGAGTACTTCTCGGCACATGGCCGTACGCCGCATACCGTGTCGAAGATCGATCATCTGCTCGACGCTCCAACTGGGGCACGACCAATAGTCGTTCACTTTCACGGGGACGTCCTTCATCCTCACACCATCGTCCTCGGTGAGCGTGCTTACCTCACACGACTCGATCTTGAGAGCCCGATGGATCTGCGCCTTCGGTCGGATCTCTTGTCGCACACGGTTGTATTCCTCGGGTACTCGTTTCGTGATTTCAACGTCCGCTACATCTGGCACAAGCTTCGCCGCCTGCTGGCCCCATACAGCGCCGACTACGGCCACACGTATGAGGGATACTTTGTCACCCAGCGCGAGAACGAGGTCTTCTCAGAGATAATGCGTTCAAACGGCCTCAGAACCGTGACCGTGCCGGTGGCCAACGTGGCCGATACAATTCCGGCCTTTCTTACAGGCCTCAGTGAGGCGTTGAAGTGAGAACTCTGACATACGTAAGCTCAAATGCGTCGAAGTTCGATGAGATGAGGGCAGAACTGAATGGCGTTCAATTGCACTTCGCGCAGATGAGAATCCCCGAGACTCTCGAAATCGACCCGGTGCTCGTTCTCACGGAGAAAGGAGTGGCGGCATTTGGCAAGTGTCATGGCCGTTTCATCATGGATCACTCAGCTTTGTATCTAGGCCAGTATGCTTTCAAGCTCCCAGGCTGCATCATCGATCCGATGATGCAGGTTATGGGACTCGAAGGCCTCTGCCGGTCGGTTGGTGTAGATCGCAGCTGTCGGTCCAGGTCGGTATTGCTCTATTGCGATGGTCACAAGTTCGAGTTCTTCGACGCAACCACTGAGGGGACCATAGCCGAATCCCCACGAGGCACGACCGGTTTCGGCTGGGATCCGATATTCGTCCCCGAAGGCTCTAGCTTGACGTACGCTGAAATGGGTCCCAGCGAGAAACGATCGCGCTCGTCCCGAACCGTCGTCTGCAAGAAACTACTTGCGCGCCTTGGCTGCGCCACCACGTGAACGGTCTGATGCGATGGGGAGGCGTGGCGGGCCTTACGGGGGCAGGTAAGTCCGCTGTCGCACTCGAACTCTGTCGCCGACGGAAGGAGAATAGCCTCCTCTGTGGGATCGGCGCGATCTACCTGGCAGTTGTGCACGTTGCGGTTGACCTCGGCTGGGACCGTAGCGCGGCGGTGCCTAGGTCTCTGGAGGCAGTTCTCAAGAACCACGCCAGCCTCGGTTTCTTCGGCGACCGTGAAACGTTGTGTCACGTAGCTCTACTGATCGATGGAATGCGGATCGACGATTGCAAGATTCCAGACCGAGCACGTGCTTGTCACCTACTCGCGCGGGACCCGTCGCTGAATGCGATCGTTCTTGGGTTGCTGAACGATGAACTGCCAAGAGAGGATCGTCGCTTTGTCGTGATCGACGGCCGGCAAGCTCCCTCGATTGCACCGTTCAGCGTGTACCTGACAGCGCCAGCGGAGGTCAGGATCAATCGCATCCGTCTTGGGCGAGACCTCTCCGCCGAGCAAGCGCGCGCAGAGATTGTGGACGCTGATTCTCGTGATGACTTCATGAATGCTCCTGCTCTCGGGGCGCCGGGAGTGCTCGCGCTTGACTCTAGCATCCTTGACGTGTCGGCTTGTGCGGACGAGGCCGAACGACATTTCCGCTGGCGGAGCTGACTGACAACTGGCGATCGGATTCGAGCGACGCTGACGGTACCCCTCGCTGACGCAGCGACATTGCAGACGAGGACAGTACTAGGCCGTGAGAGGTTGCGTACGACGGCGAAACGCAGTCTCGGTCATTCTCGGCAGCCGAATGTGACAGTTGGCGTGCCAATGCGATTCGTGGTCGCCTGGAATAGGTGGCCGCGAGCCAAGGTCAGTAGGGCACGTCGTCTAGTGATCATTGGCCAGTAAGGAGGGTGCTCGCGATCCTCCGTCAGTAAGGCCCGTCGTCCAGGGATCCCCAGTCAGTAAGGCCGGAGGTCGCGACCCTCAGTCAGTAGGGCCGGTGTTCACCTTCATCCCGATTCGGGTCGGTTGGCAGGCCCATTGCCTCACCAGGGACGCACGACGAACAGAGCGGCGCACTCCACCGGCCGGCCCCTCGGCGGACGGCTGAAAAGCGGCCATTTGTGGACGGTTCAAAACCGGCCATTT
>CAYTJW010000689.1:0-3511 GCA_964438135.1 uncultured Thermoanaerobaculia bacterium | reverse complement strand
CGACCCGCTCGTCGCCGGCCAGGCCGCCCAGCACCGGGTGGCAGGCGCGGCCGCTCTCGTCCTCGGCCAGCGGCCCCAGCCGGACCTCGACGCCGCGGAAGGCGCCGGGTGCCGTCTCGACGTAGACCAGCGACCGCTCGCCCGCTTCCAGCACGGCCTCGCGCGGCACCCGCAGCGGCGGCGAGCCGGCCTCGCCGCCCACCTCGACCCGGGCCCAGGCGGTCACGTACATGCCGGGCCGCAGCCGCCCGTGGGGGTTGGCCACCTCCACCCGCACCCGCGCGGTGCGGGTGCTCGGGTCCACCGCCGGCGCGACGAACGACACCCGACCTCGCACCTCCTCGCCGGGCAGGGCGCGCGCCGCCGCCACCACCTCCTGCCCGAGCCGGATCCAGGGCAGGTCGTCCTCGAAGCACTCCAGCTGCAGCCACAGGCGGTCGAGACCGGCCAGCTCGAACAGCAGGTCCCCGGGCTGGACGTACTGCCCGGCCGACACCCCCTTGCGCAGGACCGTGCCGTCGACCGGCGCCGCCACCAGCAGGTAGGGGTCCTCGTGGTCCCGCTCCAGCATGGCGTCGACCTCGGCCGGCGCCATCCCGAGCAGCTCGAGGCGGTAGCGGGCGGTGACGAGGTCCTGGTCGACGCTGCGGTTGCGGCCGCGCTCGGCGATGCGGCCGAAGCCCCACTTCAGCCGCAGCAGGGAGTTCTGCGCCTCGAGCAGGTCGAGGCTGAAGATCTCCAGCAGGTGGTCGCCCCGGCGCACGGTCATGCCGGTCTGGTCCGCGGTCAGCCGCTCGACCGTGCCGGCGACCCGGGCGCTGACCAGCACCCTTCGCCGCTCGTCCACCTCGACCTGGCCCAGGGCGCGCACGCGCCGGTACAGGGGCCCGCGGCTCAACCCCTCGGTCGCCACCTCGGCCGCCGCCACCGCGCTCGGGTCCAGCCGCACCTCGAGCTCGCCGGCGGCCGTCTCGGCGCCGCTGCCCGAGACCCTCTCCCGGCGCATGCCGCACACCGGGCAGCGGCTGTCCGGGTCGGGGCTCCCCGGGTCGCCGCACTCCGGCATCGTGCAGCGGTACAGGGCCGCGGCTGCCGGCGCGACATCCGCCACCGGGCTCTGCCTCGTGCCGGTCACCCGCCAGGCCGACAGCAGCACCAGCAGACCGCACGCGGCCAGCAGCGACAGCCAACGTCGTGTCACACCCAACCTCCTCCGCGGTCGCGCTCCCGCCCGCCGCACCAGACCATCGACCCCCCTCTTGCAACCCGCGGGCCAGGCGTGGCCGGCGGCGCGCGGCCGCCCCCCGCCCGGTCGAACGCCCGTGCCGCCGGCGTCGAACGCCCGCCGTGCCGCCGGCCGCCGCGAGGGGGGCTGCGGGTCGCCAGTGACTCAGACTGTCTCAGCGAGTATCATCGACACATGGCGCGGCAGTCCGTCGCTGTCACCGGCGTGACGGGACCGTGCCTCGCGGAGGAGCACCGTGACCGATCGCAAGCGAATCCTGGTGGTCGAGGACGAGGGCATCGTCGCCCGCGACCTGCAGGCGCGGCTGGCCGCCCTCGGCTACGAGGCGACGTCCTGGGTGACCTCGGGGGAGGAGGCGGTCCGGTCCGCCACGACCGACCCGCCCGACCTGGTGCTGATGGACATCCGCCTCCAGGGCGCGATGGACGGGATCCAGGCCGCCGAGGAGATCGCCCGCGTCGTCGACGTCCCGGTGCTCTACCTCTCCGCCCACGCCGACGCGGCCACCGTCGCGCGGGCGACCCGCACGGCGCCCTTCGGCTACGTCCTCAAGCCGTTCGAGGAGCGGGAGCTGGCGGTCGCGGTCGAGCTCGCCCTGTTCAAGCACGCCGCCGGCCGCCAGCTCGCCGACCGCGAGCGGTGGCTGCGGACCACCCTCGACAGCATCGGCGACGCGGTCGTCGCGACCGACCCGGCCGGCCGGGTCAAGCTCGTCAACCCGGTGGCCGAGGCCCTCACCGGCTGGTGCCAGGCGGACGCCGTCGGGCGCAGGTTGACCGAGGTCGTGACGGTGCTGGACGAGGCCTCCCACGAGCCGATCCCCGACCTCTTCGAGGCCGTCGTCGGCGACTCGGCGGCGCGCTCCCTGCCGGGCAGCTGCCTCCTCCGTCACCACTGCGGTCGGCTGGTGCCGATCGGCGACGTCGCCACGCCGATCCTGGACGAGCGCGGCCACACGACCGGTGTGGTCATGGTGTTCCGCGACCTGTCCGAGAAGCGCGCCGCCGAGCGACGCCTCGAGGCCCTCCTCGCCGACCTGCAGCTCACCAACCGCGCGCTGGCGGATGAGAAGGGCTTCCTGGCGGCGCTGTTCGAGTCGCTCCCGCTCGCCACCATGGTGGTCGACGCCAGCGGCCTGGTGCGAACGGCGAACTCGGCGGCGGCGCGGGTCCTCGGCGGCGAGCCGTCGAGCGGCAGCCGCCGCCTGCCGGGCGAGGTCCTCCGCTGCGCCGAGGCGGTTGCCTCCCCGGGCCGCTGCACCGGTCTGGCGTCGTGCAGCGCCTGTGGGCTCAACCGGGCGATCCGAGACTCCTTCGCCGGAGAGCCCGTGGTGCGCCGCCGCGCCGAGCTCAGGCTGGAGAGCGGCGACGGCCCCCGGGCGGCGGTCATGCTGATCACGGCCGCGCCGGTCGACCACGGCGGCGAGCGCCAGGCCCTGCTGGTCCTCGAGGACGTCACCGAGCTGCACGGCCTCCGCGCCCTGGTCCGGGCCGAGCAGGGCTTCGCCGGCATCGTCGGCCGCGACCCGAAGATGCAGGAGGTCTACCAGGCCATCCGCGACGTCGCGGACGCGCCCTGCCCGGTCATGGTCACGGGGGAGAGCGGCACCGGCAAGGAGCTGGTGGCGAGGGCGATCCACGCCACCAGCGCCCGGGCGGCCAACAGCTTCGTCGCCGTCAACTGCGGCGCCCTGGCCGAGAGCCTGCTCGAGAGCGAGCTGTTCGGGCACGTCAAGGGCGCCTTCACCGGCGCCCTGCGCGACCGCAAGGGGCGGTTCGAGCTCGCCGACCGCGGCACCATCTTCCTCGACGAGGTCGGCGAGCTGTCAGCGGCGATGCAGGTCAAGCTGCTGCGCGTGCTGCAGGAGCGCAGCTTCGAGCGGGTCGGCGGGGAGAAGACCCTGACCGTCGACGTGCGGGTGATCAGCGCCTCGAACCGCGACCTGCGGCGCGAGATCGCCGCCGGCCGCCTCCGCGAGGACCTGTTCTACCGCCTGTGCGTGGTGCCGATCCACCTGCCGCCGCTGCGCGAGCGGCTCGGCGACCTCGCCCTCCTCGCCGACCACATCCTCGAGCGGGCGGCGGCCGTCAGCGGCCGGCCCGCGGTGCGCGCCTCGGCCGACGCCCTGGCCGCCCTGACCGAGCACAGCTGGCCGGGCAACGTCCGCGAGCTGCAGAACGCCCTCGAGTACGCCCTGATCAAGTGCCGCGGCGGCGACATCCGACCCGAGCACCTGCCGCCCAGCGTGCGCGAGCGCCCGGCGCC
>CAYTJW010000688.1:0-3513 GCA_964438135.1 uncultured Thermoanaerobaculia bacterium | reverse complement strand
CGTCGCGGCGGCGGCCGGCAGCCCCGACCTCGCGGCGCGCGTCTCCGCCCGCCTGGCCGGTTACCGGGAGGGTCGGCCGCACCGGCAGTGACGGGGGCGGGGGCGCCGCCGGTGTAGGATGGGGCGGGGGTCCTGTGGATTCTGCGCACGTGCTGCGGGCTGTGACGGCTCTCGCGCATCGGCAAGGTGCGGTGCGGGCCTCGCCCCAGGCGGCTGCGCCGACCGTGCACGAGCCTGACGCAGCGGCCGTCGGGCGGAGATGGGGTCCGGTCTCAATGCGGCACCGGCGACGGCGTGGGGTTCTGCTCGGCGTGGCCGGTGCCTGGCTTGCCGCTCTGAGCCCGGCGCTTGGGGGCGCGCAGAGCTGCGTGGACGTGCTCGGGCGCTGGGGCCACGGATGGTCGGTGGCCGTCGCGGCGGACGGGCCCATGGTCGCTGTGGGCAGGGGCACGGAGCTCGTGGTCGTTGACGCGTCCTCGCCCGCTCACGCGGTCGTGGTCGGCCAAGTGACCCTGCCGGGTCTGGTGACGGGAATCGCGCTGGTCGACGGCCTGGCGTACGTTGCGGACGGTCACGCCGGCCTGCGCTTGGTCGACGTGTCCGTGCCGGAGGCGCCGTACGAGGTCGGGGCCTGCCCGACGCCCGACCGCGCCGAGGCGGTGGCCGTCCAGGGCAGGTACGCGTACGTGGCGGACCTCAACGGCGGCCTGCGGGTGGTGGACGTGACCGACGCGTCGCTGCCGGCCGAAGTTGGAGGCCTGGCGCCGAGGTCGTACAGCAAGGACGTTGTGGTGGCCGGGTCGTACGCATACCTGGCCGACGGGTACGGGCTGCGGGTTGTCGACGTCACGGACCCCGCTGCGCCGGTCGAGGTCGGCTACGCCGTGCTGACCGGGCTGGCGAAGCGCCTTGCGGTGGTCGGGCACCACGCCTTCGTGGCGGTTTGGAACGAGGGAGTGCGGGTGGTCGACATCTCGAGCCCGACAGCGCCGGCGTCCGTCGCGGCGATAGACCTGGACGGAGCCACCTGGGATGTGGCCGTCGCCGGGGTCTACGCCTATGTCGTGGGCGACGGGGACGCTCAGTTCCGAGTCTTCAACGTGTCCGACCCTCTGTCCCCGAGACAGGTCGGCAGAACGACCTGGTCCGGGTCGCCGCAAGCCGTGACAGCTGCGGGGGACACGGTCTTCGTGGCCGACCAATGGCGCGGTCTTTGGGCGGTTTCCGTTCGGCCGCCGATGAACCCCGTGGCGGTCAACGTCCTGAGGGAGGAAGCAGGTCTGGCGCTGAGCGTTGCCGTCGGACCGGACGTCGCCTGCGTCTCCGGGGCGGGATACGTCAACCGGTTGCGGCTATTCGACCTCGAGCGGCCGCAGCTGCCAGTCGAGGTCGGGTCGGTCAGCCTGGGCTCTGCGGCATCGGACGTCCTCTTCGCGTCGGGACGCCTGTTCGTGGCCGCCGCGGAGGAGGGGCTCAGGATCATCGACGTGGCGGACCCGGCTGCACCCAGCGAGGTGGGCGTGATCGAGTCGATCGGGGCCGCTGCGGTGGCCGTTAGCGGCGACCTTGCGGTCGTCGGCCGCTGGCTCGGCGGGGCCAGTCTCGTCGACGTCAGCAACGCGATGGCGCCAGTCCAGCTCGGCGAGGTGGAGCTCCCAGGAAGAGCCACCACAGTCGCCCTGCAGGGTGAGACCGCGTTCGTCCTGGCGGACGGGACGATGCGCGTCGTTGACGTCGCCGATCCGACCTCGCCTCATGAGGTGGGGTCGTACGCCCCTGCCAACCGGGTCGGGACGTTCGCCATCGACGGCACCACGGGTCTCGTCACGGACGGTCGCGGCGTGCTGCACGTGGTCGACCTGACCGACCCGAGCCGGCCGGTGGAGATCGGATCCCTGGATGGCGTCCTCGCCTCGAGCCTGGTGATCGAGGGAACGCTCGCATACGCGGCGGGGCACCCCGGGGTGTGGGTGGTGGACATCTCCGACCCATCGGTGCCGACCCAGGTGGCCTTCTACCGGAGCGCCGGACGGAGTGTTGACGTCGCGGTGCATGGCCGGGAGGTGGTCGTGGCGGACTACGAGGCAGGCATGGCGGTCCTGCGCTCGTGCGGAGCCTCCAGGGTGGTCGTGCCGGCGGCCGCCCACACAGCCGGGCTCGGCGCCGAGTGGCGAAGCGAGGTCGAGCTCCACAACCGCGGCTCCAGGCCCGCCGTCGGCTCACTCGCCCTCCTGCGACGCGACCAGGCCAACCCGGCTCCGGAGTCTGTGCCGATCGAGGTGCCGGCGGGCACGAGCGTGTTCCTGTCGGACCTCTTCGCGGGCCCGGAGACGGTGGGCTGGTCCGGCGCCCTCATGGTCTCCCTCGACAGCGGCGACCTGCTCGTCAGCAGCCGGACCTTCAACCTCACCGGCGAAGGTACCTTCGGCCAGATGGTGCCGGGGCAGTCCATCGACGAGGCCCTGAGCGCCGGCCAGGAGGCGCGACTGGTGCACCTCTCGCACTCTGCCCAGCCCTCGACCGGATTCAGGACCAACGTCGGCCTCGTCAACGCCTCCTCGAACCCGATCGAGCTCGAGGTGGCCCTGTACCGCTCCGATGGAAGCCCGCTGTCGCTGGTCGAGCAGACGCTCCGGGGCTTCGAGCCGAGGCAGCTCAACGGGGTCTTCGGGTGGGCCACTGCTGGCGGCGTAGAGGATGGTTACGCGATCGTGCGCACCACCACGCCGGAGGGCCGGTTCCTCGCATACGCCTCGGTCGTGGACAACCGCACCGGCGACCCGGCCTACGTCGTGCCGCAGTGCCCGCTGGGCGAGGAAGGGGGGTGCGTCGCCGCTGCGGCTCATGTCGAAGGCCTGGGCGGCACGGTGTGGCGCACGGACCTCGAGCTCGCCAACGGCGGTCCGGGCGTGGCCAGCTGCCGCATCCGGCTCCTGGTCCGGGACCAGGCCAACGCCGACCCGGCGAGCGTGATCGTGGCGGTGGAGCCCGGGGTCAGCCGGCGCGTCGAGGACGCGCTGGCCGCCCTATTCGATCACACCGGTGCAGCGGCACTGCTGGCCGACAGCGTGGTTGGCGACCTCTATGTGACCAGCCGCACCTACAGCGTTGGACAGGGAGGCACGTTCGGTCAGTTCGTCCCTGCCGCGCGCCTGGCGGATGCGAGCCTGACCGGTGAGGACGTGCGCCTCGTCCAGCTCTCGAGCTCGGCCGACCCCGCAGTCGGCTATCGCACCAACGTCGGCTTCGTCAACCTCACCGGGGAAGCGCTCCACCTCCTCGTGTCGTTGTTCACCGCCGACGCGAGGGAGGTCGGGAGCCTGGAACGAGACCTGCGTCCATGGGAGTGCCAGCAGGTGACCGACGTCTTCGCCGAGGCGGCGAGGGAGCACCCGGACGACGGTTTCGCGGTCATCCGGGCAACCACGCCCGGCGGGCGTTTCCTCGCCTACGCTTCGGTCGTGGACAACCGCACCGGCGACCCGGTGTTCATCCCTGGCCGTTGACGCCCTC
>CAYTJW010000687.1:0-3516 GCA_964438135.1 uncultured Thermoanaerobaculia bacterium | reverse complement strand
GGTGGTGACGGCGGTGGCCGACGGCTCGAGCATGGCGGGCTCCCTTCTCGAGGCTCTCAGGCCAGGCGGTGGAGCTTGACGAAGTTGGTGCCGCCGGGGCGGCCGGTGGGGACGCCGCCCATGACCAGGACGAGGTCGCCGCCCGTGGCCAGGCCGCGCTGGCGGACGGTGGCCTCGGCCAGGGCGACCAGCCCCTCGAAGCTGTCGGGCACCCGCTCCACCAGCAGCGGCCGCACCCCCCACAGCAGGTTGAGAGCGTGGTACACGCGCGGGTCGGTGGTGACCGCCACCACCGGCGTGCGTGGCCGCTCGGCGGCGACCAGCCGGGCGCTGAAGCCGCTCGACGTCAGCACGACGATGCAGCGCGGCGCGACCACCCGGTCGATGGCGGTGGCCGCCTCCGACAGGGCGTGGGTCTCGGTCCGCTCGACCGCCGGGTAGGTCTTGAACTCGATCCGCTGCTCGACCTCGCGGGCGATGCGGGCCATCATCGCCACCGCCTTGGCCGGGTGGGCGCCGACCGCGGTCTCGCCCGACAGCATCACCGCGTCGGTGCCGTCGACGATGGCGTTGGCCACGTCGCTCGCCTCGGCCCGGGTCGGCCGGGTCTCGGTGATCATGCTCTCCAGCATCTGCGTGGCGGTGATGACCGGCTTGCCGCGGCGGTTGCACAGCTCGATGATCCGCTTCTGCAGCAGCGGCACCTTCTCCGGGCTCATCTCCACCCCGAGGTCGCCCCGCGCCACCATCACCCCGTTCGCCTCGTCGACGATCTCCTTGAGGTGCTCGACCGCCTGCGGCTTCTCGATCTTGGCGATGACCGGCTTGCGCGCCCCGCGCTGCTCGAGCTCGGCCTTGAGCGCCCGCACGTCGTCGGCGGAACGGACGAAGCTCAGGGACACCCAGTCGACGCCGCACTCGAGACCGAACAGGAGGTCCTGGTGGTCCTTGTCGGTGAGCGACGGCAGGCGCAGCGGCAGGCCGGGGAAGTTGACCCCCTTGCGGCTCTTGAGCACCCCGCCCTCGACCACCCGGCAGAGGAGGGCGCGGCCCTCGACGGCGGTCACCTCGAGCTCGAGCAGGCCGTCGGCGAGCAGCACCTGGGTGCCGGGGCGGGCCTCCTCGGCGGCGTGCGGGTAGTCGATCGGCACCACGCCCGGGCCCGCCTCCCCGTCGCCCTCCGGCACCAGGCGGAGAGCGTCGCCCGCGGCGAGCTGGAGGTCGGCCGGGAGCTGCCCGACCCGCACCTTGGGCCCCTGCAGGTCCTGCAGGATGGTGACCGAGGTGTCGAGCTCGATCGAGATCGCGCGCAGGGTCTGCACGGTGCGGGCGTGGTCCGAGTAGGAACCGTGCGAGAAGTTGAGGCGGGCCACGTCCATGCCGGCGCGGATCAGCTCGCGCATGACCTCCGGCGAGCGGCTGGCGGGCCCGATGGTGGCGACGATCTTGGTCCGGCGGCAGGCTGCGTCCATGGTCCCTCCCGTGCGCCGCGAGGATAGCGGGGCGCGAGGCCCGCCCGCAACGCCGACCCCGGCCGGAACCCGGGCCGGGAGGGGGGAGGCCGCTGCCGGCGGCCGGGTCGAGGCCCGGTTCGCGTCACCGGCCGGGCTCGACCGGGGGAGGGGATGCCGCTACACTCGCCCGGCCAGCGGAGCGGAGGAACGCCGTCATGACCACCGCCACCCCGACCCTCACCCGCCTGCCGCAGTGGGACCGGCTCCAGGCCCACTTCCAGGCGGTGCGCGACCTCCACCTGCGCGACCTGTTCGCGGCCGACCCCGGTCGCGGCGAGCGGCTGGCGCTCGAGGCCGCGGGTGTGTACCTCGACTACTCCAAGCACCGGGTCACCGAGGAGACCCTGCGCCTGCTGGTCGAGCTGGCGGAAGCGTGCGGCCTGCGGCGCAAGGTCGACGCCATGTTCGCCGGCGAGCGGGTCAACCGGACCGAGAACCGGGCCGTGCTGCACTGCGCCCTGCGCGCGCCGCGCTCGGCCTCGATCGTGGTCGACGGCCACGACGTCGTGCCCGACGTGCACGCGGTGCTGGACCGCATGGCGGCGTTCGTCGGCCAGGTGCGGGGCGGGACCTGGCGCGGCCACACGGGCGAGCCGATCCGGGCCGTCGTCAACATCGGCATCGGCGGCTCGGACCTCGGGCCGGTCATGGCCTACGAGGCGCTGCGCCACGCGAGCGACCGGTCGCTGACCTTCCGCTTCGTCTCCAACGTCGACGGCTCAGACTTCGTCGAGGCCACCCGCGACCTCGACCCGGCCTCGACCCTGTTCGTGGTCTCCTCCAAGACCTTCACCACCCTCGAGACCATGACCAACGCCCGCACCGCGCGCGCCTGGCTGGTCGGCGCCCTCACCGACGAGCGGGCGGTGGCGCGGCACTTCGTGGCGGTGTCGACCAACGCCGCCGAGGTGGCTCGCTTCGGCGTCGACCCGGCCAACATGTTCGGCTTCTGGGACTGGGTCGGCGGCCGCTACTCGATGACCTCGGCCATCGGCCTGTCGACCATGGCCGCGATCGGCCCGGACGCGTTCCGCGAGCTGCTGGCCGGCTGCCACGCCATGGACGAGCACTTCCGAACCGCCCCCCTGGCCCGCAACCTGCCGGTGCTGATGGGCCTGCTGGCGGTGTGGTACGCCGACTTCTTCGGCGCCGAGTCGACCGCGGTGCTGCCCTACGACAACTACCTCAAGCGCTTCCCGGCCTACCTCCAGCAGCTGACCATGGAGTCGAACGGCAAGTCGGTGACCCTGGACGGCGCGGCGGTGGACTACCCGACCGGCGCCATCTACTGGGGCGAGCCGGGCACCAACGGCCAGCACTCCTTCTACCAGCTCGTCCACCAGGGGACCCGGCTGGTGCCGTGCGACTTCATCGGCTTCGCCCGGCCGGTGCGCGAGGTCGGGCCCCACCACGAGCTGCTGCTGGCGAACATGCTGGCCCAGGCCGAGGCGCTCGCCTTCGGCAGGACCCCGGCCGAGGTGCGGGCCGAGGGGGTGGCGGAGCAGCTGGTGCCGCACCGCACCTTCCCCGGCAACCGGCCGTCCTCCACCATCCTGCTCGAGCGCCTCAGCCCGGCCGCGCTCGGCGCCCTGGTCGCCCTGTACGAGCACAGCGTCTTCACCCAGGGGGCGATCTGGGACGTCAACCCCTTCGACCAGTGGGGCGTGGAGCTGGGCAAGGCCCTCGCCGGCCGCATCCACCCCGAGCTGGCCGGGGAGGGCGAGCCCGCCCTCCTCCACGACGGCTCGACCAACGCCCTCATCCGGCGGCTGCGGCGCCTGCGCGGCGCCGGCCGGGACGGGGGGAGGTGAGGACATGGTCACGGTTGCCGAGGTCATCGCCTTCCTGCGCGACGTCGGCGAGCTCGCGGGCGCGCCGGCCGGCGCCCCGGCCGACGGGGCGCGGGCGCTCCTCGACCTCAGACCCGACCAGGAGGCCGGCGCCGGCGACCTGGCCTGGCTGTCGCCGAAGTGGGCCGAGGCGGAGCCGGGCCGGGCGGCCG
>CAYTJW010000686.1:0-3524 GCA_964438135.1 uncultured Thermoanaerobaculia bacterium | reverse complement strand
GGGTTCGCCGTGACCTCCACCGGTTCGGCCAGCGAGGCGCTCAGCATCCTCTCCGCCCAGGAGTTCGACTGCCTGGTGACGGACGTGGAGATGCCGGGAATGGACGGGCTCCAGCTCACCCGCCACCTGCGCGAGTCGGCCCGCTTCGCCAACCTGCCGGTGGTGGTGGTGTCGACCCGCGACCGTCCCCAGGACCGCCTCGCCGGTCTCGAGGCCGGGGCGGACGCCTACCTCGCCAAGCAGCGGCTCGACGCCCGCGAGCTGGCGTCCCTGATCCAGCGGGTCGGAGGACGGGCGTGAGCGCGACGGTGCGGGTGCTGGTGGTCGACGACTCGGCCACCGTGCGGGCCGTGATGCGCCGCGTCCTCGCCGGCGCCGGGGGGCTGGAGGTGGTCGGCGAGGCCGCGGACGGCCGCCAGGCGGTGGACCTGACCCTGCGCCTGCGCCCGGACGTGGTCGTCATGGACATCGACATGCCGGTCATGGACGGGTTCGCGGCCACCGAGCGGATCATGGCCTCGTGCCCGACGCCGATCGTGGTGGTCACGTCCCGGGTCCAGCGCGACCAGGTCGGCACCGCCTTCCGGGCCATCCGGTGCGGCGCAGTCAGCGTCCTCCCCAAGCCGGAAGTGCCGAGCCAGTGGCGCGACCTGGCCCAGGTCCTGCCCGACACGCTGCGCAGCATCGGCGCCCGCTCCCGGCCGGGGGGACCCGCTGCGCCCGCCCCGGTGCCGCCGGCGGCGGCAGTGCCCGCCGCGCCCGGCGTCCGCCTGCTCGCGGTCGGCGCCTCGACCGGCGGCCCCGGCGCCATCTGCCAGCTGCTCAGGGAGCTCGGCCGCGGCTCGAGGTTGCGGGTGGCGATCGTCCAGCACATCGCTGCCGGCTTCGAGGTGGGGTTCGCCGACTGGCTCGGCCAGGAGCTCGGCGCCGACGTGCGACTGGCGCGCGACGGCGAGGAGCTGGTCGCGGGGGCGATCCGGATCGCCCCCAGCGGCTCCCACTTGCTGCTCGAGCAGAACGGGGTGGTGCGGCTCGACGGCAGCCGGCCGGCGGTGCGAGGGCACCGCCCGGCGGTCGACGAGCTGTTCCGATCCCTGGCCCGGGGCGACGCCCGCGACGTGGCGGCGGTGCTCCTCACCGGCATGGGCAACGACGGGGCCGAGGGTCTGCTCGCGTTGCGCCGCGCCGGGGCCTTCACGGTCGTCCAGGACGAGGCGACGTGCGCCGTGTTCGGCATGCCGCGGGCCGCCCTGCAGTGCCATGCCGCCGAGCTGGCCCTGCCCCCGCAGGAGATCGGTCGCCTGCTGGCGCGGGCGACCACGGAGGGACGATGAGCGCCCTGCCGGTGGCCCTGGTCGTCGACGACAGCGAGGTCGTGCGGCAGGTGCTGCGTCGCTACCTCACCCGCGCCGGCTACGCGGTCGTGGAGGCCGAGGACGGCGTGCAGGGGGCCGTGGCCGCGCTGCGCGACCTGCCGGCGCTGGTGGTGACCGACCTCGACATGCCGGTGATGGACGGCTTCCAGCTCGCCCGCCTGCTCAAGCACGACCCGACCACGGCCTCGATCCCGCTCGTCATCTTGACCAGCCACAGCGAGGCGAGCGCCCGCTTCTGGGGTCAGGACTGCGGCGCCGACGCCTACGTCACCAAGGACGAGCTCGAGGAGCGGCTGCTGCCGGTGGTGCGCGAGCTCGACCGGCAGCGCATCGCAGCCCGGCCGACGGCCCAGCCCGGCGCGGCCACCACCGGGCCGCTGGAGGTCCTGGCCCGCATCGCCCGCCAGCTCGACAAGGGCCTGCTCGAGGCGACGCTGGTCAACCAGCTCCTCCACCTCGGCATCGAGAAGGACAACCTGGCCGCGGCGGTTCGGGCGGTGCTCGCCTTCCTGGCGCGGATCGTCGACGGCGACCTGCTCGGCCTCTGCGTCGCCGACGACAGCGGCGTCCGCGCTCACCTGCTCCGCCCGGCCGCGGCGCACGGCGGGGTCGACGTCGACCGGGTCTCGGCCTTCCTGGCTGGCGCGGTCGGCGTCGCGCCCGACGCGCTGACCGTGGTCCAGGTGGACGGCGCCCTGGGCGTCGGGGAGGGCGGCGCCGGGCCGGACGAGAGCGCCGCGGTCGTCTTCCGGCTGCCGCTGCGCGACGCCCGGGCGGTGTTGGTGGTGTGGCCCCGGCGCAGGGGCGAGCTGCAGGGTCTGCCGCTCGAGCTCCTCGCCACGGCCGCGCCGCACGTCGCGCTGGTGGTCGACAACGTCCGCCTGGCCGAGAAGCTGTGGGACCTGTCCACGCACGACGGCCTGACCGGGCTGCTCAACCACCGGGCCATCTTCGCCCGCCTCGGCGAGGAGGTGGACCGGGCCGCCCGCTACAACGCGCCGATGTCCGTGGCGCTGTGCGACGTCGACCGCTTCAAACGCATCAACGACGCCCACGGCCACCCTGCCGGCGACCGGGTGCTGTGCGAGGTCGCCCGGCGACTGCGGGGCTCGCTGCGGTCGTCGGACCTGGTGGGGCGTTACGGCGGCGAGGAGTTCCTGGTCATCCTGCCCAACGCCACCCTCGACGCAGCCCGTTGCGCCGCCGACCGCCTGTGCCGGGAGCTGGCCGCGAGGCCTTTCCCTCTGTCCGACGCGGCGGCGATCCCGGTCACCGCCTCGTTCGGCGTGTCGTGCAGTCAGGAGCTCCCCGCACTGGCCGGGTCGGAGGCGCTGATCTCGCTCGCCGACAGCCGTCTCTACCAGGCCAAGGCCGCCGGGCGGTGCTGCGTCAGGCCATGACCGTGCTCGACGAGCTGGTCCGGCTGGTCGAGGAGGTGAGCGGGATCGCCATTCCCGGCCGCGACCGGGCGAGCCTGGAGCGCATCGCCGCGGACCGCGCCCGGGCGACCGCCGGGGGCGACCTGGCCCGCTACGTGCGCGCGCTGCGCTCCGACCTCGAGGGGGGCGACTGGCAGCAGCTGCTCAGCCTGATCACGGTCAAGGAGTCCTACCTTTTCCGTGCGCCCCAGCAGTTCCGAGCCCTCGACGAGGTGGTCATCCCCGACCTCGCGTCGCGGCGCCCGGGGCGCCGGCTGCGGCTGTGGTGCGCCGGGTGCGCCCGCGGCGAGGAGCCGGCCACCCTGGCGGTGGTGCTGGCCGAGTCGCGGCGCCTGGTGGCCTGGGACTGGCGCATCCTCGCCACCGACGTCGACGAGGCGGCGCTGGCCGAGGCCGGTCGCGCCGCCTTCGGCCGGCGGGCCGTCGCGCGCGTGCCGCCGGAGCTCCTCGCCCGGCACTTCACGACCCGCGGGCCGCAGTCGGTGCTCAACGCGGCGCTGCGGGCGCGCATCGAGCTCCGCTCGCTCAACCTGTTCAACCTGCCGCTGGAGCTGCCCGAGGCGCCGTTCGACGTCGTCTTCCTGCGCAACGTCCTGATCTACTTCCGGCCCGAGGTCCAGCGGCGGGTGGTCGAGGCCGTGGCGGCGACGCTGGCGCCGGACGGCTACCTCTTCCTGGGCCCGGCCGAGTCGCTCTGGCAGCTGGCACC
>CAYTJW010000685.1:0-3533 GCA_964438135.1 uncultured Thermoanaerobaculia bacterium | reverse complement strand
GCGCCCCCGCCCCGCCGCCAGCGCCTCCTGGCGCCGCTCCGCGCGGTCGCTGGCGCTCGCCGCACTGGTTCTGCTGGCGCCGGCGTCGAGCCCGGCTCAGGCGCCGGTGCAGCTGGAGGTCGAGCTCCCCCCGCACGGCGAGCTGCTGTGGCGGAAGGGCCAGGCGCCGGTCCTCCTCGTCCGGCCGCGCTCCGGCGAGGGGTGGGTCGTGCTCGCCCGGAGGCTCGCCGGGGCCGACAGCGCGGCGGGTGCGCTGCGCCAGGCCAACCCCTCCCTCGAGCAGCCGCTGCGCGACCGGGCCGTGCAGGTGCCGTTGACCGTGCTCCGCGCCGACCTCCGCCTGGCCGCGGTGCAGCGCCTGTTCCCGGCCGACGAGCGGCTCCCGTCGGGCTGGCGGCACTGGGTCCTGGCCCCGTTCGGCGGCGGCGAGGAGAGCTGGGCGTTCCTCGCCCGGCTGTTCACCGGCTCGGGCGCGCGCGAGGCCGACCTGCGCCGGGCCAACCCGGACGCCGGGGCCGGGCAGCCGGCGCGGGGACAGGCGCTGGTCATCCCCGAAAGGCTGCTCCTGCCGGCCTTCCGGGCGCCGGGGGTCGCTCCCGCGCCGACCGCCACCCCCCTCCCCACCGCGCGCCCGACCGGGACCCCTCAGGCAGAGCCGAGCGCGACCCGGACGCCGGCGCCGACCGCCGCCCCCCCGGTCACGCCGCGCCCGTCCCCGGCCCCGGCCGGGCGGGGCGAGGGGGCGGCAGCGCTCGAGTACGGCCGCGACGACCACGGCGAGCACGCGGTCTACCGGCTGCGGCGGGGCGAGGCGCTCTACTCCGCGGTCGTGGTCCGGTTCACCGGCCAGCTCGAGGCCGCGCAGGTGAACGAGACCGCCGCCGCCATCGCCCGGCGCTCGGGGATCGCCGACGTCACCTCGATCGCGGTCAACCACCCGGTCAAGATCCCGCTCGACCTCCTGCGGCCCGAGTTCCTGCCCGCCGGCCACCCCCGCCGGCACGCCTGGGAGGAGGAGCAGCGGGAGCTGGCCCGCTTCGTCGAGGTGATCCACGCCGCCGACCTGTCCGGGGTGCACGTGATCCTCGACGCCGGCCACGGCGGGCACGACACCGGCGCGGTGCTCGGCGGGGTCTGGGAGGCGACCTACGTCTACGACCTCTTCTGCCGCGTCAAGGCGACCCTCGAGCGGCACACGCGGGCGACCGTCTGGGCGGTGCGCAAGGACCTCGACACCGGCTTCTCGGTGCCGGCCCGCGACCTGCTCGAGCAGGACCGGGACCAGGTCCTCCTGACCCGTCCCCCCTACCGGCTGGAGGACAGCGCCGTCGGCGTCCACCTGCGCTGGTACCTGACCAACTCCGTCGTCCGCCGCTGCGAGGCGAACGGCGTGCCGCGGTCGCGGACGGTGTTCGTCTCGATCCACGCCGACTCCCTGCACCCGAGCGTGCGGGGGGCCATGGTCTACGTCCCGGCGCGCAGCCTGCGGCCCGCCCGCTACGCGCCGAGGCTCCTGAGCCTGCGGCCCTTCGCCGAGGTGAGGGAGCAGCCGGAGGTGTCCCTGAGCGCGGACTTCAGGGCGCGCGCCGAGGCCTCGTCGCGGCGGCTCGCCGGGGCCATCGTCGCGTCGCTCGCCGCCGACGGGCTGGCGGTCCACCCGTACGAGCCGGTCCGCGACCGGGTCCTGCGCGGCTCGAGCTCCTGGGTGCCGGCGGTGCTGCGCTACTCGACCGCCCAGCACGCGGTCCTGGTCGAGGCCTGCAACATGGCCAACGACGCGGACCGGGCCAATCTTCTCGAGCAGGAGTGGCGGGACCGCTTCGCCCGCGCCGTGGTCGCCGGCATCGCCGCGACCTTCGGCGGGCGGTAGCAGCGGAGCTGTCAGCCGAGCCTCGGTCAGAACCCCGCGGTCGGACCCGTCGGCCCCGCCGTCGTCGAGCCGCTCAGGTGATTTGCAATCAACATCTTGCGAAGGCGCCATGCCGTGTCCATGTTCGTCGTCGGAACCAGTGCCCCGAAGGGGCATGGGGCCGCTCGGGATGACAGGGGATCGGGGCTCTGCAAGAGGCTCGGCATTCAGCCGTCGGTTGCCCCGCCCATCCGCGGACGCTCTCCGCCGCCGGTGGGCGAGCGGGCGGTTGCCAGCGGCCGCGACGCGACCCACATTGTCTGCGGGAGGGGCGGGGTGACCGCGTACCTGGTCTTCACCGCGGCCGGGCCCGTGCTGGTCGTCTCGTCCTGCTCGTCGATCATGGACGAGCGGGTGGTGGGCTTCCTCCGTCGCCGCGGCTTCGCTCGCTTCCTCGCCTACGAGGTGCCGCTCGAGTGCGTCCGGCGCGCCTACGGCGAGCCCTTCGAGGTGATCGCCGCCGAGCTGGCGACGGGGATGGCGGCACGGGTCCTCGACTACGACGGCCGGCACATCTTCGCCTCGGTGCCGCTGGCCGACCTCGGCAGGACCTACGCCTGCGAGCAGTGAGGCGGGAGCGGCCCCGCGCGCGGGGCGGGCCGGGGGGGGCGCCATGCGGGCCTACATCCTCTTCTCCGGGACCGGGCCGCTGCTGGTGCTCACCACCTACCCCGAGGTCACGGACCCGCGCCTGCTGGCGAGGCTGTCCCACAAGGGCATCGCCAAGTTCATCGCCTACGAGGTGGCGCTCGGGCGCGTGCGGGAGCAGTACGGCGTGCCGTTCGAGGTGGTGGCGGCCGACCTCGAGGGGGTCGAGGACGTGCGGGTGCTCGACTTCAACGGCCACCACATCTTCGCCTGCTTCTCGCTGGCCGAGCTCGCGGGTCCCGTCACCGTCGGCGGGTGAGGGGCCGCCGGTCGCGCGGGGCGAGGCCCGAATCCGGCAGCCGCACCCGGGCCGCGACCGGCCGGGGGCGGGGCGCTCGCTACCGGGCGTCCTGCCGCAGGTGCCGCCACAGGTCGAGGCCGAGGGCGGACCACAGCTCGGCCAGGCGGTGGAGAGGCAGGCCGACGACGGTCGCGGGGGAGCCCTCGACCGAGCGCACGAGCAGGCCGCCGGCCCCCTGGACGGCGTAGGCGCCGGCCTTGTCGCTCGGCTCGCCGGTCCTGACGTACCAGCGGATGACGGCCTCGTCGAGCGGCAGGAAGTCGACCGCCGCGGTGTCGACCAGGTCCGCCGAGCGGTCGCCGCGGACCAGGGCCACGGCGGTGTGGACGCGGTGGCGGCGTCCCGACAGCGCCCGCAGCATGGCCGCCGCGTCGGTCTCCGAGGCGGGCTTGCCGAGCAGGCGGCCGTCCAGCTCGACGACGGTGTCGGCGCCGAGCACGGGCACGGCGGGGTGGAGGGCGGCGACGGCCTGGGCCTTGGCCCGGGCGACGCGGCGGGCGTGGTCGGGCGCCGTCTCGCCCGGGAGCGGGCTCTCGTCCACCCCGGAGTGGGCCACGACGAAGCGGAGCCCGATCCGCTCCAGCATCTCCCGCCGCCGCGGCGAGGCGCTGGCGAGCACCAGGCGCGGCCCCTCGGCGCCGCCGCTCACCGGCCGCCTCCCGGCGACGGCTGGCC